>JALXCH010000423.1 GCA_026991005.1 Calditrichia bacterium
GAATTATTCAGGTGCCCACACAACGGAGAAAGTATGTATCCATTCTTTTGAGAAATGACGATTAAGAGCAAAAGATATTTGAAAATCACCTAATTTTTTTGCTTTTCCGTCCGATAATTGGGTTTGATTTGTTTATGGAGATGGGTCTATGATTCCACGTCATATTGCATCAATACGAGTCACTCCTTTGTTTTTATTTTCCCTTTATTTTATGTGCATCGAAACGATCCATAAACGCGGTTTTTTCTTTTGAAAGTTTGGACCAAAATCCAGACAACGAACATTTGTCTATCTTGATTTTAAATCTTGTTTTCCATATATTGAGGACAGCGAATCCTTGAACATGAAAATAAAATTTCAGGGGCACCCCATGAAGATATCAAACACGTTTTCATTAATACTGTTTGCCGCTTTATTCCTTTGTATGTCGCCGCAGTTTGTTTTTTCTCAGAAGGCCACCGCAGAGTACATCAGTACCATTTCGCCCCCTAATTTTGCCGATACAATTTCCGTTAAAGACGGAGAACGATATGTGACCTTTCATGGAGGTTATCTGTACACGGTAAACTACTGGAGCGGAGTCCAGATTGTGGATGTGAGCGATATGCATCATCCCCGGAAGCTGTCCTTCATTAATACCAGGGACAACACTTACCAGGTTACATTTCACGACAATACCATTTATATTGCCAGCGATGCTACCGGTGTGCTGGTGTATGATGTTTCCGACCCTGCCCATCCCAAATTTCTTGCTCGCATTAAAACTCCCGGAAATGCTGTGTGGGTAGATGTGGCTTTTCCTTACCTCTACGTGGCATTGGGGGAGGATGGGTTTTGCATCATGGACATTCAGAATTTAGATGATGTCCGCACGCTTTCTCTGGAACCTGTTTCCGGTTACGTCTGGAGTTTGAAGGTAGAAGACGCTCATCTGTATCTGGCTGCGAAAAAGGAAGGGCTTTTGATTTACGATGTAACAGATCCTACCAATTTACTTAAGATGGCGCAATATCGCACGGGCTACCCCAGTATCTTTATTACCATTCGGGACAAGTACGCTTTTCTGGCCGAAGGACCGGGAGGTATGCTGATTCTGGATATTAGTCAGCCCTCTTTACCTCAGAAAATTTCCCGGTTTAAAAGTAAAGGATTTGCCCGGCATATCTTCCTTTCGGGGAATTATGCTTACATTGCCAATTGGGAACTGGGACTGCAAATTGTTAATATTTCCGATCTTGCCCATCCCTTTCTGGAAGGGGAGTACATTCCCGAAAGTGAATCCTATTGTGTCTTCAAAAAAGATGTGTATGTGTATTTAACCACCAATACGGGCACGAAAATTCTCCGGCATAACAACCAGCCGGTGCTGGAACCCATCAACGATGTCACCATTGATGAGAATCAGCCTCTGGTGATTCAGCTGAAAGCGTACGACCCCGATGGGGATCCCATTGTGTACTCGGCTCAGAATTTACCTCCCGGGAGTCAGTTTAACGATAGCACCGGTACCTTTAGCTGGACGCCTACTTACGAACAATCCGGTGTGTATGGCGGAATTATTTTCCGGGTGACGGAACAGACGGCCTCCCGCCTCAGTGTGGCTGATACGGTCACCATTACCGTGCAGCATGTCAATCGCCTGCCCGATCTTCCGCAGCTTTCGAATGTGACCATCAAGGAAGATTCTTTGCTGGTCATTCAGATTCCGGAAGCCAGCGATCCGGATTCCGAAGATGTGGGGAAATTAACCTATCATGCCGAAAATCTACCCGAAGGCGCCACGTTCGATTCCACCCGGCGGGTGTTTCGCTGGAAGCCCACTTTCGACCAGTCGGGTGTTTATGTGGTCGATTTTGTAGTGCGGGATGGCATGGGCGGAGCAGATCGCGAGCCCGTAACCATCACCGTGGAGCATGTCGATCGCCCACCGGTTATTGAGCCCATCACAGACCAGACGGTGGATGAGGGGCAGACGCTGACCATTCAGGTTAAAGGGACGGAACCGGATAAGGAAGACCAGGATAAGATTGAGTTTTCCATGAAGAATTTGCCGCCGGGTGCGACCTTCGATCCCCAGACCGCCCTGTTTACCTGGACGCCTAATTATGATCAGTCCGGCGTGTATCCCGGAATTGTAGCGATTATGAAAGCCGGTGCTTTTAGCGATTCAACCACCTTTACCATTACCGTGAATCATGTGAACCGGCCTCCGGTGCTGGATCCCATCGCCGATCAGACGGTGAACGAGAACGAATGGCTCAGGTTTGCCATCAGCGGCTCCGACCCCGATTTGGAAGATTCGGGTAAAATTGTCTTCTCCGCAGAAAATCTGCCAGAAGGTGCCCGGTTTAATCCCGATTCTCTGAAATTTAGCTGGAAGCCCACTTACGAGCAGGCGGGCACTTATTCCGGCGTTGTGTTTAAAGTGACCGATCCTCAGGGACTTTCGGATCAGAAGAGCATCACCATTACGGTGAATAATGTGAATCGACCACCGGTTCTGGAAGCTGTACCCCCGCTCACGGTGGACGAAAACCAGTTGCTGGAATATCAGTTAAAAGGGAGCGATCCGGATGCCGAGGATGCCGGTAAACTTCATTACACAGCCAACCCGTTACCCGAAGGGGCTGAGCTGGATGTGCAAACCGGCCTGTTCCGCTGGACGCCTAACTACGAGCAATCCGGTAGTTACTCCATTACGTTTGTTGTCTCGGATGGGGAACTGGCAGACAGCCAGAGTACCACCATTACGGTGAATCACGTCAATCGGCCTCCGGTAGCGGAAACTTCCGGATTGGTTACCGGGCGGGAGAACGAACCACTGGCAATCCTGTTAAAATTTTCCGATCCCGATAAAGAAGACCAGGGGCAACTGAATGTTAGTGTAGGACAACTGCCAGAAGGTGCTATCTTCGATGCTGCTTCAAATACGATTCAATGGACGCCCGGCTACGACCAGGCTGGGGATTACACCATTACCTATGTGGTTACAGATCCCCAGGGTGCACGGGCTGAAGGAACGATTGCAGTACATGTCGAAAACGTCAATCGTCCACCGGTGCTGAACGTTCCCGGAGATCAGACCGGAAAGAGCGGCGAAACCATCCGCTTTACCGTTTCAGCCAGCGATCCTGATAAAGAAGTTGAGGGAAATCTCAACATTACAGCCAGTGGATTACCGGCGAATGCCAGTTTTAACAACGGGCAGTTTGAATGGACTCCCTCGCCGGAGCAAAGTGGAAGTTTTCAGGTGACCTTCCGCGTGGAAGACAGCCATGGTGCCAGCGACGAGAAGACGGTTACCATCACGGTACAGGCACCTCCTCCGCCAGAGGGGGAAAACAAATAAAGGGAAATACAACCTGAATTATGGTGTGACAAAGAGTTTATGATGAAGTGTTTATCAATTACAAAGTTTCTTAAAAAAAGTCTTGACAAACGTATTTCAATATATTAATTTATTGACAACCCGAAAGGGTTAAAAACCTCCCTCCCAACTCCGCAGGGGATGCTTCGGCGTCCCCTGTATTTTTTATGTACCATTCCAGCACCGGATTTGGGAACTTTCTTGAGAGCTGCTCGTTTTGCAAACGGAATTAAAACAGGTTCATTACATGAAATTTCTCTTTGTTTTCTGGTTGTTGTTCCTGGCCGTTATTTTACCCGCCCAGACCACCTTTTTACCACTAACTGCCGATTATGCTTCGTTTCGCGGAAAGGAAGGAAAAACCTATCTGGAAGTGTACCTGACCTTTTACCAGAATAATTTGAGCTACCATCCTGCCGAAAATGGCAAATATCGCGGAGAGTATTTGATTCTGGTAGAAATTTCCCGGGGCGATTCGGTGTTTGCCCGCGATGCCATAAAACGTTACAGCGAGATTAGCGACTCGACCGATATCCAGCCCAACCGCCAGTTTATGAACCAGATTACCTTCAGTGTGCCGCCCGGCAAATACACGCTCCGTGCGGTGCTGCGGGATTTGAATTCCCAGCGCTGGGGAGAATTCCAGATGGAAGTAGTGGCCCGGGATTACCGTGGCGATTCCTTACAGATCAGTGATTTGCAATTGAGTATCCGCCTCTCCCGCAGCCAGGAGAATAATGAATTCACCAAAAATTCTTTTCTGGTCATTCCCAATCCCACGCTAACCTACAGTGTTAACTTACCGGTGCTTTATTACTATCTGGAAGGGTACAATATGCAGTACGACTCTTTGCATCCCGGTGCCTATTTGACCCATTGCTGGATTACCAACACCGCAGGAGATACCGTACGGGATTATCCTGTTAAAACGCACACCAAACCCGGACGCGATGTGGTGATTGTGGGCGGGTACAACATTGTGACCCTGCACACCGGGGTGTATCTGTTTCATATTCAGGTGACGGATAGGGATTTAAAGCAAACACGGGAAGCTACCCGGCGGTTTACTTTTTTAAAACCGGGAGAAACATTACCTCTTCAGCAGAATGAGAAGGTGGTGTTTCGCGCTTCGGAACCACCGGGGTTAATAGAAATTTTTAGGAATATGAGCGAAGAAGATCTGGATCGGGAGTTTGAATGTGCAAGATTTATCGCCACCGATAAAGAAAAACATGTTTACAAAACCCTGGATGTAAAGGGAAAACGGGATTTTCTG
>JALXCH010000424.1 GCA_026991005.1 Calditrichia bacterium
GGTTACCCCTGTGGGAGTACTTCGCACCCGGTTGTATTTACTGATGGTTAATCAATCAAAACAAGATAATAGAGATTCTTCGCTCCGCTGGCGCTTCGCTCAGAATGACTGGGGAGCGGTGTTTCTGTCATTTTGAACCCTCGCCACAGGCGAGGGTGAAGAATCTCACCATTTGAATTTAAAACGACAACCTTTGCGCCCTTTGCGCCTACATTGCGCTCTTTGCGTTTAAATAAAATCAACCGCATTTTTTGAGATTCTTCGCTCCGTTAATAATAATACGGCGGGGATTATCTTCGATAGGTTCAGTGTCTTCAGTGTCTTCTGTGTCTTCTGTGGTTTCTGTGTCTTCTGTGGTTTTAATTAATCTGCACATCCAGAAAAGAAAAAATTTTTGTTCCGTAGGGACAATTGAAATACGGGGAAATGCCGAAAAATAATAATGGAACACCCCGTACACCCCGTCCCCTCCGGGACGGGTGGTATTCGTATTTTCAGGAGTATGCCAATTATTGATTTTTTCGGACAAAATGGGTATTCAATTTGGGTATTATTTAATCCCGTTTAACATGTCCATATTCAATTTTTAATTCATCATTTTTCTGTCGTCCTTTCAGGACTCCAATTGGTGCTTTTTCTCTTTCCCATGGCTGAACGCCATGGGCTAAATTCTGTCGGCCACTCCGTGGCCTCTAATCCTGCCAAACAAATGTTAATTTCTTTACCCCAGAACCACAATCATAATTATACACCAGACCTGATTAATAAAATTAATTCCTGCACATTTTCACCAACCATAATTTTACATTTTTCATTTAAAAAGGCCCTTGGAACCCCGGTTCCAGTGGAAATGCCACCCAATTCGGGCTCTGTCCCATCACAGAGCCCGTACAGGGCAGGATCCTACAGACGAGCGCATGGGTAAGGATTTCACAATCCTGGAATCATGGTTGATTCCCCATCCCGTAAACTAACAGGGATGTTAGTGCATCAGGCGGGATAATCCCGTGAACAAATAAAGATGTTCGCATTTTAACCAGAACATCCTCCATTTCCCCTATATTTCCCCTATTTCCCTATGCTCTATGCTCTATGCTCTATGCTTTATGTCCTATGCTCTATGCTCTATGCCCTATGCCCTATGCTTTATGCTTTCTTTATGCCCTATGCCCTCTTCATCTCCGTCTCTTCTGTATTTTTCAGCAGCATCAGTATTTGACTTGATATTTAACCATTTCAGTGCCTTTCCCCGGGATCGGTACCCGACTGTGCCTTCTGTGTCTTCTGTGGTTATCACAAGAATCATTATCTGTCTGTGGTTTTAGCAATTTCTGTGGTTTAAATATTTTCCAACATAAAATTTTAGGATGTGATATTCGAAAGATTATTTAACCTGAAACATGATTTCATCCCGAAATTCGGGATGTTCGGCAGCTTCGGCACGGAGGCGATAGCTGCCGGGACGGGCTTCCCAGAGGAAGCGGTGCGGGGGATGGGTCACGCGGAGAGGTTGATTGTTTAAATACCAGCGCACAGTGTAGAGGGAATCCGGTGCCTCCAGGCGAAATTCAATGGACTGGTAGCTTTCTGCCAGATTGGATAGCCGCCGATAAACCGACTGATTGCCGGGATTTACGATACGAAACGCTGGTTGGTGTGCAAGGGAATCGCTGCTCTGTACTTCCCACCCCATGTGTTTTGCCCATTCCCGAAAACGTTCCGGTAAAACCACCTTTACCCGGTTGCCTACCCGAATGTGCATGGTGCAGTGCTCCTGCAAATATTTTGGGTAATCCCGTTTGGGAATCCACTCCTGAATGCGAGTGGGGCAGGCTGAGGTGGGACGTTTGCCGGAGAGGGGGCAGATGGATACCTGCACCACACCGGGGGGCACGGGAAAGGGAAGCGGCTCAGGAGCTTCCCGGTAGAGCAGTTGCATGATGGCGGCAAAAATTGGGCCTGCACCGGTTACTCCGGAAACGCGCATCATCGGGGTGTTGTCGAAATTCCCCACCCAGACACCCAGGGTGTAATCGCGGGTGTATCCCACCGTCCAATTGTCACAAAAACGAAAGGAGGTGCCGGTTTTCGCCGCACAGGGGAAGGGAAGATTCAGCACGGAGTTGGGACCAAACTCCGCCGACCGCGCGCGGTGGTCGCTTAAAATATTGGCAATCAGGAAGTGAAATTCCGGGCGGGAGATGGTGTGAACTCCGGTGGTGTCCCGGGGTACCGGTGTTCCGTTCACCGAAAGCACTTCCCGCAACGGTTGCCAGCGTCCATAGCGCGCCAGAGTGCTGTAAGCCTGCACCATCTGATAAAGCGAAACCTCCCCATCGCCCAGCGCCAGACCTACCCCGTAATAACCGGCATCCTTCTGCAGGGAACTAAATCCGTACTCTCGCAAACGCCTCAGGAAGTCCTCCACCCCAATCTGTGCCAGAGTACGCACGGCGGGAATGTTCAAAGAATTGGCCAGCGCCTCCCGCAACCGAATCGGCCCATGGAAATCCTGTGAATAATTGTGGGGTGCATAGATGCCCCTGTTTAGAGTATAGCGGGTGGAAATATCCGAGATGAGTGAAGCCGGGTTAAACCCCTTCTCCATCGCCAGTTGATACAAAAAGGGCTTCAGCGCCGAACCCGGTTGCCGAAATGCCTGCACCCCATCGAACTTTCCCTGAATGGTTTCATCGAAAAAATTGGCAGAACCCAGATAAGCCAGCACCTCCCCGGAACCATTTTCCACTAGAAGCACCGCCGCGTTAGTCACATGGTACGGCTTCAACTGCCGCAGCACCCGATGAACTTGTTCATGCACCATGCGTTGCAGACGGGAATCGATGGTGGTGCGCACGGTATTGCTCCCGGGTGGAAGCTGTTTCATCAGGTGAAAAATGAAATGAGGTGCCAGGAAGGAAGAAGTTTGTTTGCGGAGGTGAACGGTAGTTTTCAGAACTTCGGAAAAGCGCCGGGGGGAGATGAAACCGTTACAAACCATCTGCTGCAACACCCGTTTCTGCCTCTCCCGAATTCCCCGGGAATTGGTGTAGGGATTGTATCGGTTGGGAGAGTTGGGAATCGCCGCCAGATAACTGGCTTGCGCCAGGGTGAGTTCGCTGGCGGGAATGCCGAAATAGGTGCGGGCGGCGCTTTCCACCCCGTACAAATTCCCTCCCATGGGTAACCGATTGAGATACTCCTCCAGAATTTCACGCTTGCTCATTCCCGCTTCCAATCGATACGCCCGGTAAGCTTCTCGCAATTTATTCCACAATGTACGGGGAGCGGGATGAAGCAAACGCGCCAGTTGCAGCGTAATGGTAGAGGCTCCGGAAACGATGCGGCGGTGAGTGATATTCTGCCAGGCGGCACGGAGCACCGCCAGATAATCCACCCCGTGATGCCGGTAAAACCGCCTGTCCTCCGTGGCAATCATGGCCTGAATGAAGTAGGGAGAGATTTTCTCCAGCGGTACAAACACCGAGCGGCTGGCACTCTGCGAAAGCACCTCCTGCAAAAGTTCTCCGTTCCGGTCATAAAAAATAACGGAATGAAACGGCTCCCGGTGAATATCCGATTGGGTAATGGGGAAAAAAATTGGGGTAAACCGAAAGAGTACAACGGACATCAGTAAAACAGCAACGAGGTAGAAAACTTTCTTCATAAAAATATTCCCTAACGATACAATAACCCGGATAATGGTGCGACCCGGTATAATTGCTAACAAATCGTTAAGAGATAGTTCAGTAAAATTTGCCCTTTTCAAAAAGAGCAAACATTTTCCTGAATACTCCAGGAATAATTTAAAAGAGATCGTGGTAAGGAAAAAGGATATTCTTTAGCAAATTTGCGGGGAAGCGGTTTTAACCACGGTTAGACGAGCGCAAGAGCTTAATTTCGTAAAGCGCGTAAAATTTCACTATCTTATTAAACTGAAATTCCATCACCGGGGAAGTTTTATTGTGGTAATTCTCCAATTTATTTTGTAAAATATCAATGAATAATGTTAACGGGATGTCTATGAGTAAACAAAAGGAACATGATATGTCCAATCAAAAATTTCAAATTCCGGCTACTGCTCTGGAGGTAGCCATAAACTATTTCAACGAATTACAACCATTGATTTTTAATAAGGAAGAACTGAAACAGGCCGATATTTCTGCATCTCCCAAATTTTATCTCCCTCGCCAGGACAATCCTCTGGAAGAAATGAAAACTCATTTAATAACGAGCCGGAGTTTTGACAAAATATTACTTACCGGCCACATGGGATCCGGGAAATCCACTGAATTGAACAGAATGGCTGAAGATGCCGGGTTAAAGGAAAAATTCTTCATCGTGAAATACCGTATTATTGATGTATTGAACATTTCCGATATCGATTACCTGGATTTTTTGATGAGCTTTGCGGCTGTTCTTTTTATTCGAGCAATAAAATCCGGCATCGAAGTGGGACCGAAATTTTTAAAAAACATTTCATCCTGGATGGAATATATTTCTCGCGATATAAAAGAACTGGAAGGAGATAAGAGTAAAAAATTAAGGGATAAAAGTATTCATTTTTTCCAGAAAATACTGACGGTGCTGCTAAATGAAGTATTTTTACGGGACGCCTTACGCGACCGGGCTGTTAAAAATATTAACCAGCTTCTGGAAGTCATCAATTCCATCATTGCCGAAATTCAGGCTCGTTTGCCCGAGGGTAAGGAATTGCTGGTGATAATTGACGATCTGGAAAAAATTCCGGATGTGAAAAGAGCCCATTCTTTATTCAATGAAGCAGGACGCTATATGACCGCCCCTAAATGCAAAATAGTTTACACCTTACCTGTGGCTTTATATTACAACGTCCAAATAAAAAATATTTTGAATATATTTAACCGGGCTTATTTTTTGAAAAATATTTCGATTTTTGATCCAGCGAAAAATAGCTATCGTGAGAAAGAGATGGATTTTATGCGCCAATACATTGCACGACGCATGGATCTCTCCCTAATGGATAAAGAAGCTCAAGACCTGGCTATCCAGAATAGTGGAGGTGTGGTTCGGGAGTTAATGCGCATCGTTAAAGATGCCATCCTTAAAGCCCTGTCGCGAAAATATACCTCCATTCCCCGAGAACTGGTACAGGAGGTCATTATTGATTTACAGAACGAATATAGTCGGGGACTCATGAAGCGCCACTATGATGTCATTGACCAGATTCTAAATAGAAGTGTGGAATATGTAGAAGATGAAGAAACGTTGATGGAACTTTACCATACCCGGGTTTTGCTGGAGTACGAAAATGGAGTACGCTGGGTGGATGTAAACCCCATAGTTAAAAGAATAATCAAGAAATAGATTTCCCCTGGGTGAGAGATGTTTTTTGGTTACCGTACGGAGATGGTATTTCATAATTTTGTTAAGAATCGTTTAACCGGGGACCCGCGTTCGTATTCGTTAAAACTCACTTTCGGGAGTTACAATTCTGGAGAATTGCGCCACAATGTCATTCTGAGCATCGCCGCAGGCGGGGCGAAGAATCTTTATTACATAGCCCCGAGCTTTTTTCGCAGAATCCCTACGTGAAGCTCAGGGGAATTAAGGCCCACAATACAAATTGGGCTTTAGTCCAAATTTAGGCTAAAGCCTGATTTTGTGAAGCGGGGGTTCTGTGAGCAATTTACCGGACCTTCACTCAATCAGCAGGATTCTTCGAATGAACGAAAATCCTGCGTAAGAGTTAACAAATAATATTTTTAAAAAGGACGTGATGTCAGTGTCTGAAAACAACATAAAAATTTTCCCAACTCAACGGGCGCGTTTACCGGAATTAGTGGAAATTGTAAAAAGGCTGGCAAAACGGGGAGGCTATATTTTTATTGGAGTGAGTGACGATAAACTTAAACAAAAAATTTTAAACGATATTACTTCCCAATTACCTAACCATTACCGCTTTGAATCCGTTCGTTTACCCCGGGTGACTTCTCTGACCGATTTTTTTAAGTCGTATCGAAATAGCATGATTTCCATTGAAAACTTTGATGAAATCATCTCCGAAGAAGAAAAGGTATTAAAAGGAAATTCAGTACTTCACGCCTTAAATATCCATCGTGAGGTGTTTATTAACTACCATATTCTGGCGCTAATCTGGCTATCCTTGCCCAATTTAAACCGATTGCGGGAAATTGCCACTGATTTCTGGGATGGGCGAATAAAGGCATTCTGGTTCGAAAGGATGATTGATTATCTCGAAGAAAAAAAGGCTCCTCCTCCCGAAGAACAAAAATTGTATCAAGAGTATCTGGTCGCCTGTGAACAGTTTAATGCGGTTAAAAAAAGGAAAAAGAGAAATAGTGAACAATATGTTTCTGCCCTGCTAAATAAAGCTTGGACAGCGATGCAGATTGGGAGATTAGACGAAGCCCGGGAATTAACGAAAGAATTATCTGAAAAACTTTTAAATCATTTATCACCCTCTTTACAGGCTGACTCATTACTGTTGCAGGGATTGATTGCCTGGCGCAGTGGGGAATTCTCCCGGTCTATTTCTTATTTCAATCAAGCGCTGGAAATCCATCAGGAAATCGGTAACCGTCAGGGAGAAACCAAACAACTGGGCAATTTAGGGCTGGTGTACCAGGATTTGGGTGAACTGGACAAGGCGCGTCGCTATCATGAGCAGGCACTGGAGATTTTTCTGGAAATTGGTGATCGGCAGGGGGAGGCCAACGCTTTGAGCAATTTAGGGCTGGTTTACCTGGATTTAGGGGAACTGGAAAAGGCACGGCGCTATCATGAGCAGGCACTGGAGATTTTTCGTGAAATCGGTGATCGGCAGGGAGAAGCTGCTCAACTGGGCAATTTAGGGCTGGTGTACCGGGATTTAGGGGAACTTGACAAGGCGCGGCGCTATCTTGAGCAGGCGCTGGAGATTTTTCGGGAAATTGGTGATCGGCAGGGGGAGGCCAACGCTTTGAGCAATTTAGGGCTGGTTTACCGGAATTTGGGGGAACTGGAAAAAGCACGGCGCTATTATGAGCAAGCGCTGGAGATTTTTCGGGAAATCGGTGATCGTCAGGGAGAAGCCAATCAACTGGGCAATTTAGGATTGGTGTACCAGAACTTGGGGGAGTTAAAAAAAGCACAGCGCTATCTTGAGCAGGCGCTGGAGATTCATCGGGAAATCGGTGATCGTCAGGGTGAGGCGCAGGACCTGGGCAATTTAGGTTTTGTGTACCAGGATTTAGGCGAATTGGAAAAAGCACAGCGTTATCATGAGCAAGCTTTGGAAATTCATCAGGAAATCGGTAACCGACAGGGTGAAGCTGCTCAACTGGGTAATTTAGGAGCTTTGCACCGGATTTTAGGTGCAATGGAAAAAGCATTAAATTACCATGAGCAGGCGCTAGAGATTTTTCGGGAAATTGGTGATCGGCAGGGGGAGGCCAAAGCTTTGGGCAATTTAGGGCTGGTGTACCATAATTTGGGGAAATTGGAACATGCGCGGCGCTATCACGAGCAGGCGCTGGAGATTTTTCGGGGAATCGGTAACCGTCAGGGAGAAGCCAATCAACTGGGCAATTTAGGGTCAGTGCATTATAATTTGGGCGAAATGGAAAAAGCGCGGCGCTATTATGAGCAGGCGCTGGAGATTCATCGGGAAATTGGTAATCATCAGGGAGAAGCTAATCAACTGGGCAATTTAGGATTGGTGTACCAGAACTTGGGGGAATTAGAAAAAGCACGGCGCTATCTTGAGCAGGCGCTGGAGATTCATCGGGAAATCGGTGACCGTCAGGGTGAGGCGCAGGACCTGGGCAATTTAGGGCTGGTGTACCATAATTTAAGCGATTTGGAAAAAGCACGGCGTTATCTTGAGCAGGCGCTGGAGATTGATCGGGAAATCGGTGACCGTCAGGGAGAAGCTAATAAACCGGGCAATTTAGGGCTGGTGTACCAGGATTTAGGGAAACTTGACAAGGCGCGATGCTATCATGAGCAGGCGCTGGAGATTTTTCAGAAAATTCACTACCTCCCGGGAATCCTTAAAGAATATCTTTCCCTGGCGAAAATCTACTGGAAGCTGGGTAATAAAAAGAAAGCCTGGGAATTATTAAATAAAGCTTTGAGCAATCCCCGGTTAAAGCAGTTCGCCGAACTCCGGAAAAAAGCGGATTCCCTCAAAGCAGAATTTGCACAAGCTGCCGAAACGCCCTGAAAAAATTTTTTTGTATTCAAACTTTCCTCAATTCACCAGTGTTAGTAGTCAATTAAAAAGATCCTCCTGTTTACTCAATCATCCATCAATTTTGTTCTCTCTCGTTTTCGGTAAAAACTCCCCCTTAAAAATTCCCCCAATCCAGGTTCCCTCCCTTCCCTTCTATTTCAGAGGAATCTCAACTCACCGCTTTTCCACGGTAATTCTTCCCTCCGCGCAGCGGCCAAACTGTTCCGGCTCGTACATAAGGGAGACGGTCGCTCCCGGCCACAGGAAATCTCCCTCCGTAGTGGCGCGCACCAGATAGGTGTAACGGTACACGCCCGCTGGCAGATAATCGGTAAACAGCGCCACCCGATCGTCGTGGATTTCGGCGTGATTTGCCAGCAGGGAAGACCGCCCCTCATCTGCTTCATAGCGGCGCGTGGTTGTTTTCAAAGTGCGATCGATAGCTTCCAGTCCCGCGGGCAGGGGATCGTCCACCACCACATGGTAACCGCTCTGGTCGCTTTGAATCACCAGCGTAATGCGCAGCACCTGTCCCACAGTTACCCGCAAATTGGGCGTGGTCTTTTCATCAAATTCTCCCAGCAGCTTGTTTCCATCCGCCAGGGCGACTTCCCGGTGTATGGTAAACCCTTCCCGCTGCCCGGGCAGCAGTCCCCTGGGACGGTAACGATAGGAAAGTACGAAATGTAACTCACCTTTCCCCTCCTTTTTCAGCACAATCCGATTTTCCCCCGGCTGGAACTGACTTAACGGAATGTGCTTTTCCACCGGTGGCGTCCGGTAATTGGGGAAATTTTCTTTCAGAAGCTGCTTTCCATCTACCAGCACCTGGGCTACAAAATTGGCTGCTTCTCCCTCCCGGGTAAGGGAATACTCCGTGAGGGCATCGATAACCCGGGCATTTTCGTAGGTATTGCGCCAGCGTCCTTTTTTCCGTGCTTTGAGGAGGTATTGCACAAATGCGGGAAGATCGGCACTTTTTGGGGCTAATTTCAGGTAAAGAGGAAAGGCTCGGGCGGTAAACACCACCGGGGAATCCAGAAATGCCCAGAGCGGGGGAACACTGCTGCCAGATTCCAGATGAGCGGTGCGGGCGGAATACACCACCCGATTTCGAATCTCCCGGAACAGCAGGGAAGCTTCCTCCTGCCACCCCGGAGTGGATGAAAGGAGCTTCGCCAGTTGGAGCCGTGCCTTGCTGCTTAATTCCGCACGCCGATTGAAATATTCCTCATAATACGATTCGTACGAAATTTGCAAATCCTGTAATCCCTGCAAAATACCCAGGCGGAATTCTGCACGCGACTTCCAGTCCTCGAGGAATCGTGGCGGTTCACGGTACACCTTTTCCAGATATTTAATGAAAGGCTGGAGCACTTCCCCGGGTATTTGATAGCCCAACTCCCGGGAGCGCCGGAAAAGCCGGGCCACATAACTGGCCAGATAGGGAGCCGAGTTTCTGTCGTTGTCCCAGTATTTGAAACCGCCGTCCCAGTTCTGCAAGCGGTACACTTTTTTCAGGTTCTTCCGAATTAGTTCGGGAAGCGGTTTCTCCGTGGGTATCCGGAAACCGTATTTTTCGGAGAGATATTTCAATTCCATCAGCACCAGCAGGCGGCTAACCGTTTGCTCCAGGCAGCCATAGGGATATTCCACCAGATAGCGGGCACCTTCGGCAATATCGGTAAGCGCAGTGGGCGAAAGAAACAAATCCAACCCTCCGGCCTCCGGGAAAATATCCGGGGTTATCTTTAATGGTTGAATAAACTCATTTTCCGTGCTTCCGGTAACCACCACCGCCTCGGTGGTTTGCAAATGCTCTACGTTTAAGGGAACTTTCAGTGCATCCTTTTTACTGAACGGCTTACCCCGGAAGCTTCCCCGCAGCTCTGCCAGGAATTGCAGCGGGACTTCTCCCTCTCGTTGCGCCTCCAGCGAGAAAAGTACCGGGCGGGTTTCTCCCGGTTTCAGGTCAATCTGCTGTGCCGAGGTCTTTTTATCGCTTAATTGAATCCCGTTCCGGAGGGAAGCCATCTGAATCACCGCCTTCCCGGGTTTTCCGGTTAAATTGGTTGCCGCCACCCCCGCCAGAAAGCGGTCTCCCTGCCGCACGAAACGAGGTAAAATGGGACGCACCAGGAAGGGCTGGGTTACCACCAGTTTGTGGTCACCGTTACCAAAATAATTCCCCTTTTCTACCGCTACCACCATTACCCGCCAGGTGGTGAGGTTATCCGGCAGTTTGCAGCGAACCTGTGCCTCCCCCTGCTGGTTAGTGGGTAACGAAGGATTGAAATAAGCCAGCTTCAGGAATTTCTTCCGGATACGCAAACTGCCAAATCCCATCTCGAAGCCGCCCCCGTAGCCGCTTCCTTTCTGTAAGAGGGTCTGCTCGGTAACTACAAACGGGCGGTTATCATTAAATCGGGTGGAAAGCCGCCGGGTACGGAAAATCTGGTTCACCAGATCCGGGAGGGAATACCCGGTAAGAGCCAGCGCTTTTTCATCCACAATCATCACGGTAAGTTCACTACGGGAGGGAGTTCCATCCGCTCTGTGAACCCGAAACCGCAAAAAGAGCGAATCGCCCGGAGAGAGGGTATCCTGTTTGCTCTCTATTGCCACCTGAAGCCGCTGGAGAGCAGTGGATACTTTAAACGGCATGGCACCAATGCGTTCCAGATGAGCGGTCATATCCTCCTCCACCTCCACCAGCGGTTTGCCCTGGCGAATTAGTGCAGCGGTGAAATAAGCATTGGGAATCATCTCTCGAGTTACCACAAAGCGGTAGGTGTAAGCGCCTCCCCGAATTGTCCGGAGATCTCGCTGGAAAATCTTTTCCCGCGCAATGGTAACGAACAATTTTGCCCGGGGGAATGGCGATTGAATGAAGGCCACTGCCGTATCCCCGATTTGATATTCCTCACGATCCAGCACAATTTTCAGGCGGTCGCTGCCCTCTTCCTTCCAGGGAACATAATCCTCCCCCGCTACCCACAGCGCCACCGCCGTGGCAAGTCCGGCACGCTTTTCGCCCCGGGGACTTACCCACAACACATAACTCCCCGCTTTGGGCGCTTTCAGTTGCACGGCGGCAGGTTCCTTCCCGCTGGTGATTTCCAGAGAATCCACCGGCGTCAGCACCAGATGGTTCTCTACCGAAACTTCTCCATCGGGACGTTTTACCTCAATGGAATGATATTCCCGTTTCAGTAAACGCACCCGTAAGGGAACTCCCGGCAGGGTGCGGCCTCCGGGACTCACCACCACAATATCGGCACAGATGGGCTCCTCTTTGCCAACGATCCAATCCTTCACCCGCACCCCCACCAGATGGGTATCCGGCAAAACCACCACGCTGGTTCGGGCACTCACCGTTTGATGCGAAACATCCTCCACCTCCAGGTCGCAATGGTAAATCATGGGGAAAGGTGCGTCGCTTTCCCGAAAGCGCAACCTCTTTTCCCCTTTCCCCTGCTCATCCAGACGGGAGGATTCCGTTAAGTACACCCCGGCCAGAGTTGCCTTCTCGGGGCGCAAATACACCGGCACGCCAAAATCGTACTGCTCCCATTCTTCCGGTTGATAGGAGAACTCCTGACGCACGATGTGCAGGGTTGCTTTAGCATGGCGCATGGGAGCACCGAAATAGTACTTCGCCGCCCAGCTTAAAGTGAGCGGCTGGTTCACTGCAACAATATGCGGATTGCTCTGGAATTTAACCCGGAATTCCGGCAGCCGGAATTCTCCCACGCGGAAGTGGGCGGAGATATTGAGGGGAATCCTTTTATTCACCGCATAAATCTGGTAATACCCCAGCGGTTGCCCTTCCCGGAGCGGAATTTCCAGAGAAAATGTTCCGTATTCGTTGGTGGTCACCTTCCCCAGATATTTTCGTTTGCCCATATCATCCAGCAGAGAAATGGAAAACGTTTGTCCGGAGGCAGTTCGGAACTGTCCAAATTGCAGGTAGCGCACCACCCCTTTTACCCGCACGGTGTCTCCGGGGCGGTACAGGTTCTGGTCTGTAAACATCACCGCTCGGGGAATGGGTTTATAGCTCTCCCATCCATGCAGCACCCCCAGAGTCCAGATAGAGGGATTTCCCCCCGAAGAGGTTTGGAGGAATGTCCAATCGCTATCGGTTTCGGCTACAATAAGCAATTTAGGTGGAGAACGCCATCCCAGATGTTGGCGATAGAACAACAAATCGTTGTCGGCAGGTTTGTGCCGAAGGGGTTTCCGGGATGCGCAGCGGCGAATGTCTTCAAGGGTCAGCACCACCATCCCCTGTGCGTCTGTTTTTTTCACCAGACATGGTTTAAACTTATTTTGCGAAGGATGGCGGTGTTGTTTGCGCAGTTTCTCAATTGTGGGGAAATCCTCCCTGCGGTAAATTCGAATGGTTGCTCCGGCTACGGGCGTTCCATCGCTGATGCGGTTCAGCATAATGATCCCTTCCGTGGGGAAAAACTGGGTAAAAATGCCCAGATCCGTGCGAACCATCAATCCCTGGAGTTTCAGGCTGTCGCTAAAGCAGTTCCTGGGTTTCGGTGTGGCAATCATGTAGCCTACCACCCCGTAGCGCCCATGCTTTAGAAACCGGTTCACATTCAAAACCGTATCTGCCCGCCCGAATTTATCACTTTTCAGTTCCAGTTTTTGCTTATCCGGGGAGAACAACTGGAGAAAACGCTTAATATAGTAGGAATAATCCAATTCGTTGCGCACAAAAAGGTCATTCGGGCGAATTGCTCGCAGATTGTAGAGCAGGTAAGGAAAGCTGGTCACTTTCAGAGGAATGCGAGATTCCATGTGCGGGGAAAGAATTTGCAAACCATCCGGCCCATAGAGCGATGGAACAAGCTTCCCGGTAGTAAAAGTAATTTTTTGCGGATTCTCCAGTTTTTGCCCAAATTCATCTTTTAATTCCGGAGAAAGGGTCACGGTGTAAGTGGTAAACGGTTCCAGCGTGATGTCAACAATGCGAATTGAATACTCCTCACAACTGTAGCGCGAAAAAAGTACCTTCTCCGGTTTGGGTTCAATGGTAATGTATTTATCCAGATCTTTGACATCCGGATTATTATTGAATTGCAGGTATGGGATGGTGGTAAGCTTATCTCCGCAATAATCGCAGAACCCACTTTCTATGAAGCGAAACGGTTCGAACGTGCGAAAGATGCTCGTCAGTGTGAACGGAAAAATCTGGTTTCCCTCCAGGGTGAAACGTCCGGGAAGCAGAGTCAATTGGTACGTGGTGTTCCGTTTCAGTGGAGAGATTGGTTCGACCAGATAGAAATATCCGCTCCTAAAGTAAGAACGAACGGGGTTCTCCGGGTAAGCTCTTATTCGAACGGATTTCTGAATCCGTTTGGGCATTTCCAGCAACTGGACTTTTTTTCGAAGCTCATCCACATTCAGGGGGATATTGGAAACGATTCGCAGGGGTGGGTATATATCCACATGGGTGGCATTGTTTTTGGGGAAAAGTGCAATGTGAGGCAACGGGGTAGAGAAGGTGAAATAAAAATCCTTTTCCAGAATATTCCCCCGGACATCTTTCAATCCGGCAGTAATGGTTACCTTAAACTCGGTAGCGGGGGGCAATAGGGAATCTGGTTGAAACACCACCGTGTAGGTATCGCTAAAGCGGAATCGCCCGGGCACTTCCGGTTCCAGCCGGAAATGGGAAAGAATTTTGTTGCGAAGGGTATCTTCCAGAGTGGTGAGCGGGATGAGAGGTTCGGCAAATCGAATGTGAATCTGGGTTTTCCTTTTTGTGGGACCCACCGGACCGTAGGAGGAAATTTTTAGTGTCCCGACCGGCTGGGGAGGTGATTGCTTTTCCAGAGAAGAAGGAGAATATTTATATTCACCTGAAAAATTCTCTAAATCCTGCTCAAAAATGCGCTTGAGGTTATATTGGCGTTCAGGTGCCTGACCTGCCTTCTTTTCGCAGGATAAAATGAACATGGTTAACGAAGAAATAACAAAAAGGAGTAACAATCTTTTCATAATAAGCTCCTGCTTGAATTATCTAAAATTTTCCTCAGGGAAGGCTGTATAAAAAAGAACTCAGAAAAAATATTTGAATAATTCAATTTATTTTTAGGTAAGATGTGTTTTAGCTTTTCAGACAGTTTCCGGGAATGGAAAAATATCGGTTGCTTTTGCATCATTAGAGGTCCTTTAACTTAGCAGGAAAAAGAGGACTCTTCGTAGCAGAAATTTGGGTGGAAGAAGAGCACCTGCTTTTTTCTTTCTATATTTCCTGTCGATAAAAATTAATCAAAAAAACAATAAATTGCAAAATTAAAAAAGGGAAATATATTAATTCGAATAACCGGAAAACCGCAGAAGTTTAAAAACCACAGAAGACACGGAAGACACTGAACCTACCGAAGATAATCCCCGCCGCGTTATTATTAGAGGAGCGAAGAATCTCTAAAAATGCGGTTGATTTTATTTAACCGCAAAGAGCGCAACGGAGGGCGCAAAGTTCGCAAAGGATTTTGAATGTCTAAATGCAAAAAAAATTAACCGCAGCGGGCGCAACGTACGCAACGAAAAATATTTCTGATTTTGATTATTTTTTGGAATTTGTAACTGGAGATTTGTTATTTAGAATTTCTTTTTAATTGCGTACTTGGCGCATTCTCTGCGTACTTTGCGGTTAATCTTATTTAACCGCAAAGAGCGCAAAGGAGGGCGCGAAGGGCGCAAAGATTTTTGAATGTCTAAACGCAAAAAAAAATTAACCGCAGCGAGCGCAACGTACGCAACGAAAAATATTTCTGATTTTGATTATTTTTTGGAATTTGTGGTTTGGGATTTGTGATTTGGAATTTCCTTTCTCATTGCGTCCTTTGCGCATTCTCTGCGTACTCTGCGGTTATTCTTATTTAACCGCAAAGAGCGCAATGTAGGCGCAAAGAGCGCAAAGATTTTTGAATGTATAAATG
>JALXCH010000425.1 GCA_026991005.1 Calditrichia bacterium
CTCTAAATGAGAAATATTTTACAAGAATAAAAGGAATAAAAATATATAATTTACAAAGTATTTAATAAACAGGTGCATTTGACCGCTGTTACGCTACGGTTTTCGGTCTTGTAGCATGTCATAAAACACTTCATGACGTTGAGTGGTATTATATTTGAACAAAACAAAAGTTCGAGACACAATAATGTGATGAAAAATTTTTCAACGAACGAGATTGCCAAATCCTACCGGTGTTGGAAGATTAAAGAATTGACAGTATTCGGTTCTATATTACGTGCAGATTTCGATTCTGATAGCGATATTGATACCATCGTTACTTTTGATGACGATGCCGATAGGAGTTTGCTTGACCACATTAGAATGCAACAAGAACTCCAGGTTTTTCTTCAACGTGATGTGGATTTGGTGACGAAACCC
This sequence comes from Calditrichia bacterium, assembly GCA_026991005.1. Next base: position 418 of record JALXCH010000425.1, read on the forward strand.
GCTGTTGAAAAAAACCACAACCGGGTACGTCGCCAAGAGATACTAAACACAGCTTTGGTGATTTTTTCTGAGTCCAAGATGGCTTATGGGGAGAGATAAAGCTACTTTGTTGGATATTGCAAAAGCTGCACACGCCGTTCTGACATTTACGTAGGGTTTACAGAAGGAACAATTCCTTAAAAATTTTAAAACCCACTCAGCCGTGCTTTATCAGTTGATTGTGATTGGTGAAGCAGTTAAACGACTGTTTTTTTTAAATTGCGCCAGCAACATCCATTGTTTATAATATAAACACTATTTAACTTGAAATAAATATAAGAAATATATAATATGAAAGTAAAATTTTCTCGACATGCAAGAAGAAGAGCAAAGTTATATAAGATACCTAATTCAGTATTAGAAAATATTCTAAAAAATCTTAACCTTGAAAATGGACAACATGAAATAATTAAAGAAGTATCGGGATCTAAATATCCATTAAAAATAGTTGTAGCAGTTGAAAAAATATTATTACAGTAATCACTAACTATCCATTAAAGAAAGGATTAAAAAAATGAAAGTATATTATGATAAAGAGGCAGATGCTTTGTACTTAAAATTAAGCGATCAAACTCCTGATGGTGTTATTGAAATCGAAGAAGGTATCAATATTGATACCACAAGTGATGGAAAACTTACGGGAATAGAAATACTCAATGCATCAAGAAAAATGGATGTTAATACAATCTTATCTTATACACTTGAATTAGACCAAAACATACTGGATAAAAAAATTGCCTGACAAGCCAATACAATTCACATCGAAACCATTTGCGTTCTATGATGATAGTTAAGTTTGCTTGTTAAGTCTTAAAATTAGAAAGAGAGCAGGAATTTGTTTCAATAAAGATACAACAAACAGATTTTATAAAAAATGTTATAATGAAAACGACTCAATACTTTAAATACACTAGGAAAAGACCTGATCGATCACAAATTAAAGAAGAATGGATAAAGTATGTCATAGAAAATCCTCTAAAGGTCGTTATTCAATCTGATGGGAGGATTAGAAAATGGGCAAAAATTTCAGAAGTGAATAAATATCTTAGAGTAATTTTATTGGAAGATGGCGAGACAGTACACAATGCATTTTTTGACAGATCGTTTAAGGAGGATTAATAAAATGAAAATAAAATATTTTCCTGATACTGATACAGCTTTAATAGAATTTACGAATGAAAAAGTTTATGAGACAAAAGAGATTAGTGAGGATATTTATATTGATCTGGATCGGAATGGTAATCTCGTAAATATGACCATTGAACATGCAAAAGCTAAAGCAGGATTGCGAGAATTTTCATATCAAGAGATAATCCCGTCTTTAGAAGAAAAGGCTGAATAAACCGTTATAACCGGTTGTTAAATTCGCTTATTTTAGAAACGGATCCGGAGAGCCGGGCGACAAAAGTTCAAATTCCAATTAACAAATCACAAATTCCAAATGATTTATTTTTTTCTGCTCCAATTTTTAATTCGTGCTCATTCGTGTGATTCGTGGGCAAGTAATTCGTGGGTAAGTGCCTTTTCGTATCTGTGTTTACACAATCAATTCATTCAGTCCCGGAAATGATGTTTTTTCCAGCATCAACAAAAACGCCCGACACTTCCGCAGAAATGCCGGGCGAAATGATTCAGGTTCTATTTTTTATTATTCACGGTGCTCCAGATGTTCGCGCGTGGCCTCCAGAATTTCTTTCTGATGAGCACCCAGAACATCCGCTTTCCCATCACCATCCAGATCCAGAGGTTTCACGTAGTGAATTTCGGGATCCACAATAATCAATCCCTGTTTCACCCCTTCTTCGAATCCTTCGATGCTATTGGGTGTAAAGGTGACAATCCGATCTTCGATGCGCCCGTTTTTCCCATGGCACACAGTACAGGTTCCGTTGGCACCCAGAGCATGACTGGCGGGAAGTACATTGTGGGAAATTTTAAAATAATGCGCCGCAATGTAAAGAGCAGGATCGGGATTCTTTTCCCCTTCTTTCTTCAGCACCTTTTGAAGCGCTTTGCGCATTTTCCGCACATCATCCAGAGTGCTGATTTCCGGTTTCATATCCGGATGATCCATGTACCCGGTTTTATCGAAAATCTTTTCTCCGGTGATGAGCTGCATATAGGTTCTTCCCTGTTTATCCTTGCCCATTTTCTTCACGGCAGCGTTCAGTTCGCGGGCGTAAAGGATTTTACCCAGAGTACGGTCGAACCAGGTTATTACGGTAATGGGATTTCCTACCATAATCTGTACCCCACGCGCACCCTGCCAATAGTAAAGCGGTGGCACCCAGGTAAAATCTTTCTTACCGGTCATGTGCTGGTACATCTGTCCGTACATATCATTGGGATTTTCGGGATGCATATAGGCCACCGGTGCCAGCAGGTCGGTCTGGAAACCATCTCCCTGCCGTTCGCCTACCAGCCAGCTCACATTCCCCATGCCATAAAACGGTACCGGCCCGTAATACGGTGCCATCTGCACCTCCATCATTTTACCATCCGGACCGGGGAAATGGCGGTTGTCGAAATTCTGACTGAAACCCAGGGAATAATCGAAGGTGCGGAAAGACCAATAGCGAATTTCCGGGGTATGGCAGGTCTGGCAGGCAATTTCTTTAACATGTTTTGCCGCGGCGCTGCCAAATACATTCTCGTGGGCTTCGGTGGGATCGGGTCCGTCGCCATTCTCGATGTGGCAATCGTAACAGTTACGGGGCGGTGGGTTGTTATCCAGATCATCCCGTACCGTATTGCCGGAATCGTGCCCCTTCCGGAAGTTATGGTCTGCAGAAGCCACATAATCTTCCCAATCCACTCCTTCGGGTTTGCCTTTAGCATGGCAGGTGGTACATTCGAATCCGGCGGCAGCGTGCACATCGTAACCCACTTCATCCTCGGATTGGGGATCCAGATTCCACACTTCACCGCGTTTCACGATATCGGCTTTCATCCCCAGACCCCAGGTCCGCACATTAAATCCTTTGTTGATGGGATCCACGAATCCCACATGGCACTGCCCGCACACCCGCGTCCATTTGTGTTCGCCGTTTTCGCTTTCCCGGGAACTTAACATGGGCACTTCGATGGCTCCATCCTCATCAAACTCGGAAACTTCGTAATATACTTCCGGGACAAACTCTTTGCCTTTCTTCACAATTTTCACATACGTGACGGGATACCCATCACCGTTGTTATCCCATCCCATTAATCCGGCAGAAGGTGCCCAGCGGAAAAAATGCCCCAGAAATTTCCGTTTGGCCTGTAACCAGGAATACGGTTCCCCTTCTCCTTCCACAAAGGGAGCCCGCATGTAGTTACGAGAATCGGCGTGGGGATTGTCCAGATCGGCGTAGTATTTCCCGGGCTCGAAGGTAATCTTACTCCGGCTCAAGGGATCAAAATAAGTGAAGGCCGACTCCCAGCCTTTCGCAGGATAAATTCCCAGCGATACTTCCGTTACTTTACCATGCTTGCGTTTGGCAAAGATCCGCAGCCGGGGATTGTAGGTAACCACTTTAATTCCGGTGGCATCGGTGACCCGTTTGGTATCGGGATCCAGGTGGCAGGTCATACAATCGGCTTCCAGCGAACCGGTTTTCCGCCAATCGAACTTGTGAGGCTTGCCCCAGGTTCCTTTGCTCACTTCGTCTGAAGTGTAGGAATAATAATCGCCATCCAGGGGCGGAACGGTGTTGGGATCCACCTCATCCAGCCGGTTGCCATCCCGGTCGTATTCGTAGGGACCGCCACCGGTATGGCAGGAGGCGCAGGTCCACACTTCTTCCGGAGTGCCAATATCAAACGTAAGCTGGGATTTGTTCTTCTTTGCCGCCAACTGGCGGTAGGAAGGCGGTCACCAGAAACCAAATTGCCCGGGGGATTTTAAATACGGGTAATGGAAATCAGGGTGCTCTTTTCCCCAGTTATCACTCACCTCCGTTGCCCCAATCTGAAAATGGTAGGCATGGGTTATGGCATCGTAATCGTGGCAGGCACCACAGGTTTGCTTGGGACTGTAAGGCTCCCCTTTGTAATAAGTGATGCCATTTATCACCAGCGTCTGTCCGGCCGCTTTTGCCTGCTCTATAACACTGTTTCCATCTTTGTCCAGAAAAGTGACCGGGGGATGATTAGAAGCGTAAAGGGTTAGAGAAAGAAATAGAAATAGTAAAATCGCAGGTAGGAGACGTCTCATCGTAATCCTCCTTAAAAAATATGTTCGGAAAAGAACGTTTGTTCAAGGTAAAAAAAACTATAAAATGAATCAAGGAAAAAACCAATTTATGCTAATTTGCTCATTCGTTTATCTTCAAAGTTTTCAGGGATATGTAAAAATATTAGCAAAATGATTACCAGGAAAGAATGGAATACTTTTTCCGAAACCACGAGCGGGGAGTGTAGCAATTGAACATGAAGCTTAAACGGGAAATAAAATGCTGGTTAAACACCAGGTGCTATCGTGGGTAGAATCTGTTTATTCCGGAATCATTTCAGCTCTCCTGTTTCAACAATTCCACCAGCCGGCGAAAATCCCCCGGCGGTTCGGCGGTAAATTCGACATATTTTTCGGTGCGAGGATGCACAAATCCCAATCGGTACGCATGCAGCGCCTGATGGTCGATGTTTTTTTCCTCTTTTTCGGAAGGAACATAATGCCGGTCGCCAATAATGGGGTGTCCGGCTGCCGCTAATTGCACCCGAATCTGATTTTTCAATCCGGTAACCAGCTGGACTTCCAACAATGTGGCATTAGGGAATTCCTCCACAACCCGATAGCGGGTAATCGCCAGAGTTCCCCCGGCCTTTTCTCCCCGCACCACTACCTGACGGAATCCATGGGTAGTTAATTTCAGATAGTGTCGCAACTCTCCTTCCTGCGGAGCTACCTTTCCCCGCACCAATGCCAGATAAATGCGGGTGGGTGTATGGGAAAGAAATTGTTTTACCAGGTGGGCATGGGCGGGTTGGTTTTTGGCAAACACCATCAACCCGGAAGTATAACGATCAATGCGATGAACTATGATGGCTTTCTGCTTACGGGAGCGTAACAATTCATTAAGCAGGTCGCGCAAATTTTTCACCCGGGAGCCGGGAATGGGAACCGCCAGCATCCCCGCAGGTTTATTCACCACAATCAGCTCCTTATCCTCAAAAACAATGGTGAGTTTTTTTGTTAGCGGAGACCGCCGACGGCGTTTACGATGGGTTCTCAAACGATATCGTTCCTTCTTTTTTGTTGTTCGAAAAAACTATTCCCGCCTTATTCCTAATACACCTCCTCGTCCCCCCCTTCCCCATCTGAATCCCGGAAGAAAAAAATCCGGGAGTAAAAAGGGGGATCTACAGCTTCTGTTGGGACAATTCCGGGAGTAAACAAAAGGGCTCATCCCTTTCCCGGGATTCGTCTTTTTCATTTTCCAGGAAAGAACCGGCAGCCTCCGCTCTGTGCTACTTTTGCAATTTCTCCTTCACCCAGTTTTCCAGACCTCCGGTAAGGATGAGTTCCTGGGCGGCGGTTCCCACCGGACTGATGGCATATTCTTTTCCATCGGCAAGAATTTTCGAATTGCGAAAATCCACGGTGGCAACAATTCCCGTGCGCACTGTTAACCGAGTATCCCCAAAACGCTGTTTTAAATCCTGCACCAGTTCCGGAGCGGTAAGCACCAGAAATCCGTTGTTGAGGGCGTTGCGTTTGTAGGTTTCGCTGAAAGAACCGGCTACCACCATGCGGATACCGCGATACTTCAGTGCGGTGGCTGCCTGCTCCCGGGAGCTTCCGGTTCCGAAGTTAAATCCACCCACCAGAATGTCCCCTTCCCGCGCCAGCTTCTGAAACTCGGGATCGTAATTCTCCATGGCAACCTGCGCTTGTTGCTCGGGAGTAAAATCATCAATATAGGTGTATTTTCCGGGATAAATTCCATCGGTATTCAAATTATCCTGGGGGCAGAACAACAGTTCCCCTTCCAGCTTTTCCGGGAAGCCGGGGAGAATGGTAACTGGCTGCGCTTTGGTAGCAGGTCGGGGATTTTCCCGCAGGGTTCCAACGGGTAAGGTCGCTGACCACTCGCCGGGATAATCGATATATCCGGCAATTGCCGAGGCAGCCACCACCGCCGGTGATGCCAGGTAGGCCTGGGCGTTGGGCGAACCCATCCGTCCTTTAAAATTGCGGTTGGTGGCGGAGATTCCCACCTCGCCATCCTCCAGAAGCCCTTCACCCAAACCAATACAGGGACCGCATCCCGGAGGCAACGGTATGGCTCCTGCGTCAAGAAGCGTTTGCCAGTAGCCTTTCTCCTCTGCAGCGGCTTGTACTTCGCTGGAAGCTGCTGCAATGTAAAATTTAACATGGGGTGCCACCTTTTTCCCACGCACCACCTCCGCCGCCGCAGCAATGTCCTCCAACCGGCTGTTTACGCAGGATACCAGGTAGGCTTTATCGATTTTCACTCGCTTTTTGCGTATTTCGGCAATGGGAGTCATGACCTTAACCGTATCGGGGCCAGCCACATAGGGCTGAATGGTACTTAAATCAATCACGATTTCCTTGGCGAAATAGGCATCGTCATCCGCTCTGAAATCTTCGATACGGCTGAGCAGTTCGGCAATGCGGCGGTCGTTTAATCGGGGATGTTCACCATTGCCATCGGCATCGCTGGGGACGCCTGCGGGGCCGCGTTTTTTCACAAACTCGGCGCGCTTTTTTAACCATCCCACCACAGCCTCGTCTACCGGGAACACGCCCGCCAGAGCGCCCCACTCTGTTGTCATATTCGCCACCGTTAAACGCTGGTCGATGGTCAGGCTTTTCACCCCTTCTCCGGTAAATTCAATGGCATGGTTAAGCACTTCGTCATGGTTGAAATATCCACACAGGGCAATGATCAAGTCTTTGCCGGTGACACCGGGTTTCAGACGCCCGCGCAATTCCACCCGGGCGATGGGCGGAACCTGCCACCAGGTACGTCCCGTTGCCCAGATGGCTGCCGCATCGGTACGCACGATGGGCGTCCCCAGGCAGCCCAATCCCCCGTACATATTGGAATGGCTGTCCGAAGCCACCACCATGGTTCCCGGCCAGGCGTACCCTTCTTCACACATAATTTGATGCCCAATTCCCCGACCGGCGGGGTAAAAATCGACGCCCATTTCCCGGGCAAACGCCTCGATTCGGGCATATTTTTGAAGATTCTTCTCGCTTTTATCCTGAACATTGTGGTCCAACGCAAATACCGGCTGACGCGGATTGGCCATTTTTTGTGCCCCAATTTTCCGGAATTTGGGAATCACCGCGCCGGTGTTGTCGTGGGTCATCACGTGGGCAGGTTGAATGGAAATAAAATCCCCGCTGTGAACTTCGTAACCGGGTTCCAGCCCTACTGCAAAGCGCTGGGCAATTTTTTCAATCAATGTCTGTGCCATGGGTAAAACTCCTCCGTTTTTTACCTTCCTTACCTTCCGAAATCCGTCCCGAACACCTATTCTTACGCCCGAAATTAACAGTTTGCCGTTTATAGTGCAAATATCAAATCAGAAAAGCAGCTCTAAAAATATTATTACTTCTGGTGGGATGCGGTGATATCTAATCTACTACCGAAAAAAAAATTTGGAGAAAGAAGAACATTTAACAGATTAAGTCTCGGACCTCCCGGGAAAATGGGGTAGATATCTCCCGAATTGATTAACAGAGAGTGATTTAGAAATATTCTTTTATTGCATTTTACAGGAATGGACTCACAACGAAAATATTACTATACTCTCATTTTCAGTACTATTACAGAGAATAAAAACACCAACAATAAATAAGACGGTTATAGAATCATTTTTCAGAAACACCAGGTAAAAGAGAAAATTAGAATTTTCAGCTTATCTGGAGAGTATTAAAGGAAAAATTTTTCCTGGATTTAAAAAATAGTGCGCCCGGGAGGACTCGAACCCCCAACCTTCTGATCCGTAGTCAGACGTTCTATCCAGTTGAACTACGGGCGCATGCTTAACAAACCAGCGCAAATTTAAGCGAGATTTGTGATTAAATCAACCCGAAAATGTATTTTTACCTAAATTGAGCAATTGTTAGACATTCGTTCATAATTGCTCCTTTTTATGTAAAATTTTTAAGAAGATTAAATCTATTTTAACCCAAGTTGAATAACAATAAGGGCTAAATTATATATTTACAGCTAATTATGTATTTTGTATTCCCACTCCAATATTATATTTTGTCCATCCTTCGTCCCAATGGGCGAACAGGTATTTTCAATATTTTGGAAATTAAATAATGAAATTCCTCCGGTTCACTGGTCTGTCGGATGAAAATCTTCTCTCCCATATCATTTTTCATCTCTATGGTCACTCGATACTGGGAGGAGAGTCGATCCCGAATGGTGGACCATCTCAAATATATCCCTGCCTGGTGCAGGTACTTCTGAATGCTGTTCAATACGTGTTAAAACAGCAAACATTTTTCCGTTTTGATGATATAAAGAGGGGAAATTTTCCCCCACCGGGTAGAAATAACGTGTGGCTCCCCTCCAAGCTGTGTTGGGTTGTACGAGAAACTTTTTACAGTGCCAGAGAGGGCAATCTCCGCGCTGTTTATCAGCCACCGCAAGCGGGTTATGTGAAACCAAAGGTGGGCTGCTCATATTTTATGGTTCCTTTTTTCTCCGTCTAATTTCGTTTATTTCTTTAAGCAACTCATCTAAATTGGGACGCTCAAATTTCATGTTCGGTGCAGGTATACGATTTCTTTTGATATTCGGTGGCACATGTTTATGATGGGGATGCGTTTTTGCCAGCGTTGGATCGCTGGGGTGAGGAAAATCATCATACCAATATAGGCGTTCATTTCCGCAATAAGCTTCATATCCATACGATACAATCATTCCTTCTGCAAAATCAATCTATTCTCGAATTCTCGACCGATAACCATCCCCAACAAATATCTCTCCTTCAACTATACCCATATATTTGCTTATGCTCCATGCCGTGACTGTTGACCTCTCAACCGCAAACCGATCCATTAAGTCGGCTAAGTACTGGCTATATGCTTCAAATGATTTCAGCACTTTGCTCATTTTAATATGCTGGTTTATATCTCATCATGCGCGCCAAATCTCGCTCTTTCAACTGCTGATTATAAGCCTGCTTTCGTCGCAGTCATACTTCGTATATTCCCTTCCAACGGCTGAAATCCGCCCGCGTTTCATCGATTTCATCATATTCTGCCAGTTCGCCAGCCATCAGCGCTGCATAGAAATCTTCACTCAACACCCCGTACTTTTCTTCATAGAGTGTTAAACGTCTCTCTAACATTTTCATTTCAAGTACCAATTCGTAGATATTCATAAGAGTCTCTCCATAACTTAAACTTATATCATAGTAATATTTTAATTGTACTATGAGATGATCTGTATTTCTCCTGATTAAGTAGTCTAACGTTCAAAACTTACCAGAACGGGCCAGAGATGCACCGCTCCCGATTAAATGAGTTGTTGTTTTTATGAACAGCGCAATTCTTTCCGTGTAAGCTCAGGGAAATAGCAAGCGTTCATTTTCGCTGTGAATGTAATCTTTTTATTAATTCTTACATAATTTTTTTGTGATATCAGTAATCACTTTTAATTAATTCTTCCAATCTTCCTGGCGCCAAAGCCAGGGGCAACATTCATTTATTTTTTAGTAGCACAAATTCAATTTAGATATTTCATGGTAAATCAGCAAGATTCTTCCGCTTTGGTGCCTGAAAAAGGAACGATTTTTTCCGTCGGGTAAAAGTAAAGGTGGGATCAGCAGCAGCGGTAACAGCACAACCACTACCGAAAACCCGCTACTCTCTTTGCAAATCGCGTTCGTCTTAGCGAGCGGTGAAGCTGTTGTTCACTATAGCCGAGGTTGAGCTGCTCAGTTTGGACAAAATAAAGTTTTTTCCTACTCCGGTGGATAAGGCAACAATTTCAAATCGTCAATGAACCGATAATCTCGTTGATTCTTCGATACCAATGGGACGTTTCGCTCTATCGCTGTCGCCGCTATTAATGCATCTGATATCAACAACCCGTGACTGAGCCGATATTCAAGCAACAGCTCCACCGCTTTCTCGGTGATTGCTTCTGTCAATGCAATGACTTCAAATCGCCTCATAAATCGTTTAACCGCTTGCTGCTCTCTTTTGTTTTTGCAGCCAACAATCAACTCCATGTACGTAACGGCGCTGACCCCCAGCCCCTTCCTTTTCTCCAGCGACTCCAAATACGCTATCGCCGTCTCATCCCCTCTCCCAACATCTATCAGAATATCGGTATCTACGATTACCCAGTCCGTCACCCGATATTCCCCCATTCTCCTCGGCGCAAACTCCGGACCCAACCAGTGCTATTCTCTAAATCCACCCGCCCTCGCCAGATACCGATAAATCTCTCTTCTAACAACCTGCGTTTTGGTCTGCTTTTCTCTACTGGACGGTAACGTTTCTCCAGAAAGGCTATAAAATCCAATACCTGCTGTTGAGCCTCCGGTGGCAAGGCGCGGAATTTTTCCATCACATCTCTTTGCGACATTTCGATTCTCCTGAAAGTTTTACATTGTTATTAAACGCTCTTACTCTCTATTTATTATACACAACCAGCGCCACCACAGTTGAACTTTATGGCAGTTCAACGCCCAAAACTAACCGGAGCGGAACAGGGATGTTCCGGTTTACCCCTATCTTTATGTGGTTCCGGTTGAGTGAATTGTTATTTTTGCAGCGAAATTCTATCGGCGCGAGCCCCGGACGAAGGTGAGCGCCCATTTTTCGCTGTGTCTGTCCCGCACCGGCGGGTAACGGAACCCAGCGGAAATTTTACCACCCGCATTTCCGTAGAAAATAAAACCACTTTTGTTTCACACCAACCAATCTTCCCGGCGCCAAAGCTAAGGGCAACATTCAATTATTTTTAAAGCAAATATAATTTAGATATTTTATTTTAAATCAGCAAATATTTTTCCAATTTTTGCGCTTGGAATTGCAATAATTCTTTTCCGCTGGATAAAAATAATTTATTTTTATGTAGAGTCAATAGAACTATCCTCCTCACCAAACCCAGTCTTTGTTCTCAACATCCGTTTTTCCGATGAAACACTGCACCTCCGCTCCCAACGCTTAGTTCAAAGGATTCTTCGAACAGACAAGGAACTACCACTAAAAGTTCTGCCTCTGCACAGGATCGGTATCTGAAAATACGGTGTGCTAATGCGCGATCATTCAGCAAATGTTTAGGCATGATGTAACCCTCTGCGCTGGTGGAGAACCACACAGCCCGAATCTGAAGTAGAAGTTCGACAAGTACATCTCCTATCTTTGCTCACGGAATGGTCTTTTCCTTTCCGTCTTGCAAACACCATCCCCTTTCCGTAACTTTGAGTTGATTTTTAGCCAACAACAGTTTAAAAATTGTAAAGGAGGTCCCCATGACCGAAATTATTGATGTAATTGCCCGCGAAATTCTGGATAGTCGCGGAAATCCCACGGTAGAAGTGGAAGTGTATCTGGAAGGTGGCGATGTAGGACGCGCTGCGGTGCCCTCCGGTGCATCGACCGGAGAACATGAAGCTGTCGAGTTGCGCGATGGTGATGAAAAACGCTACGGTGGCAAAGGGGTTCTGAAAGCGGTTCAGAACGTGAACGATATTATTGCAGAAGAAATCATCGGTTACGATGCCACCGATCAGGTTGCCATCGATAAGCTGATGCTGGAACTGGACGGTACGGAAAATAAGAGTAAGCTGGGTGCCAATGCCATTCTGGGTGTCTCGCTGGCTGTGGCAAAAGCGGCCGCCGAAGCCGTTGGGTTACCGCTCTTTCAGTACCTGGGTGGTGTGAACGCCAAGGTGTTACCGGTGCCCCAGATGAACATTCTAAACGGTGGCAAACATGCTGATAATAATGTGGATTTTCAGGAGTTTATGATTATGCCGGTGCAGGCGCCTTCTTTCCACGAAGCCCTGCGTATGGGTGCGGAAGTATTTCACACCCTGAAAAAGGTGCTCAAAAGCAAAGGGTACAACACCGCTGTGGGAGACGAAGGCGGTTTTGCACCTGATTTGAAATCCAATGAGGAAGCACTGGAAATTATTGTCGAAGCCATTGAAAAAGCGGGGTACCGTCCGGGCGAAGATATTTACCTGGCCATGGATCCCGCCAGCAGCGAATTCTTTGATGCCGAGCGAAACCTCTATGTGTTGAAATCGGAAAACCGCAAGCTGTCCCCCGGAGAAATGGTGGATTACTACGTGAAGTTGGTGGATAAATACCCCATTATTTCCATTGAAGATGGTATGGCCGAGGACGATTGGGATGGCTGGAAAATCATGACCGACAAGCTGGGGCAGCGCATTCAACTGGTGGGAGATGATTTGTACGTCACCAATACCAGACGCCTGGCGCGGGGAATTGAACTGGGAATTACCAATTCCATTCTCATAAAATTAAACCAAATCGGTACGGTTACTGAAACCCTGGATTGCATTCAGATGGCACACCGGGCGGGATATACCACGGTGATTTCCCATCGTTCCGGCGAAACAGAGGACAGTACCATCGCCGATGTAGCCGTGGCGGTTAACGCCGGGCAAATTAAAACCGGTTCTGCTTCCCGAAGCGACCGCATTGCCAAATACAATCAGCTGCTGCGTATCGAAGAATTTCTGGCGACCGATGCCGAATATTACGGTCGTAATGTGTTGAAAAAAGTTCATTAAACAACCTTCAGGAGGAAGAGGCTCCACCTCTTCCTCCTGTTCGGAATTATCATGCCGAGACCCTCGTATCAAAAAGCTCGAAGAAGAACCTATCGCTCCACGCCCAAGAAGAAGCGGGGAAGAACGTTGCTTCCCTGGATTCTGATGGCCGCAGTTGTGGTGTTAGGAGTGGTGTTCTTTACCGGTAGTCAATCGCTGTTTCAGCTTTATCAGTTAAAACAGCAGGAAAAACAGTTGCGGGAGTTGAAACAATCGTACATTCAACAAAACGATAGTTTGACGAAGGAAATACAGCGCCTGAAAAATGATGTGGAGTATCAGGAGAAGGTGGCGCGGGAAAAGTTCAATATGAAGAAAAAAGGGGAAGAGGTGTACATTGTGGAGCCCCGCTAAAATTTTAGCTATATTGCAATGTGTATTTTCTCCGGTAATTTTTTGTAAAATTCTATCCGGGTGTTCATTCTCTCCATTCCAGATAAAGCCTCGCCGGCCGATCTCTTTGAATAACAACCACGACAGTGGCACCCACCTTTTTACTCAATTTATACCTGGGAAATTTGTCGAAGGGATACCATGCTGTGAGATGTAGTAAATTCCTCTGCACACAGTACATCACCATTTGCAGCTGGGAACCGGCTGTTCATTCCGCATTGGTACCGGCATTTAGTAGTACGTCAGAAGAAGTTCCATCTTACCGCTCTACCGCCAGAACTATCAATAAAACAGTTTCATTACGTCAATAATGAAGCGCGGGTTGCTCTTAAAAGCAATTTTAAACAGATTGAGCAAATTGCGTTTGTCGTCTTCCAGCTTTAAATATTCCGCGGCGATAGTGTTGAATTGCTCGTCGGAGAACTTCATCAAGGCTTCTTTTAGGCGGTAGTAACGCTGGTGGGATTTACCGATCCGGGTATGCCATTGTTTCACGTAAGGACGCAGAGCTTTCTGGCTCACATCCCCTTTGCGGATGGCTCGGGCGGCGACTTCACCGGCCATTTTTCCCGCAATCATGCCGGAGATGATGCCTCCGCCCGAAATGGGATTCACCTGATGGGCCGCATCTCCCACAATCATGAATCCGTCGGCGGTAATTTGTTTGAGGGTTTTATCCACCGGAACTCCTCCCACCGTTTTGTGGATGAGGGAGGCGCGGGGGAAGTAGCGGTTGAGGAAAATTTCCAGGTATTCTTCCGGGGATTTGTGGCGGGCGAAATTCCCGGCGATTCCCAGCCCCACATTGGCTGTGCCGTCTCCTTTGGGAAAGACCCAGGCGTAGCCGCCGGGAGCAAAATCGCGCGAGAAGAAAAAGTCGCAGGTGGTGGGATCAATATCCAGCCCTGCCAGGGTGTACTGAGAGCAGGTTTCCATGTCCTTCAGCTTCACGGTGGAATCGATCCCGGCCCAGCGCGCTACCCGGGACTCCACCCCATCTGCGGCAATGATAATTTTTCCGTAAATTTCTGCCGGAGTATTTTCTATCTCCGCTTTGACCCCGATAACCTGCCCGCCCTTTTTCAACACATCGAACACGTAAGCATGGGTAAGCAGCTGGGCACCAGCGCGAGTGGCGCGCAATGCCAGATCGTAATCGAATAACCGGCGGTGAAGCACATACCCCACTTCGTCAATGTTCACATACACCGGTGTGCCATCGGGAGCAATCAAGCGAAAATTCTCGATGACCGAGGCAATCCAGTGAGGAGGAGCTGGTTCTTCGATGAGCTCTTCCAGCGCATTCTTAGCCACACCTTCGGCACAACGAACCGGTGTGCCCACCTCCCGATCTTTCTCCAGCAATATCACCTTCATTCCCAAACGTGCAGCCTGCCAGGCAGCCATGGAACCGGAAGGTCCCGCACCCACCACCACCACATCGTAGGGATTATCTATCTGTTGAG
>JALXCH010000426.1 GCA_026991005.1 Calditrichia bacterium
CATTTATTTTAAACGCTGCCAATCCGATTCGGCATTACTTCCCGGCAGAACGCTGGAAGGAAATTTTTACCCATCCCAATGTCGATCTGGTCGTTGCCATCGATGTGCTCCCTTCGGATACCACCGCCTACGCAGACGTGATATTGCCCAACCATACTTATCTGGAGCGTAATGAACCACTGCTTTATCCATTGGGGCCGGCACCGGATCTGGGATACACGACTCGTATGCGCACCATTAAACCTCTTTACGACACCCGGGATTCGGTAGATATTTTCTTCGAAATTGCCGAGCGTTTGGGCATTTTCGAGCAGTATCTGGAAGGGGTAGCCGATTATGCCGGTCTGGATATTCGCTTGCTTAAAAAGGAAATCAAAGCGGCAAAGCAAGCTGGCAAACCTTTGAATGAAGTGTTCCAGAAGGTCGCTTTCGAATCCATGGCCGAAAAATACCATCATGCGACTGGTAAAAGGGTAACCGGTCGAGAGGTGGCAAAGATTATTCGGGAAAAAGGGGTGTTACTGTTTAATTCGGCAGAAGAGCTGTTAGAAGAGGCGGCAATGCCCTGGAAAATTCCGGTGCCTTCTTCCTCCGGACGTCTGGAACTTTACAGTCCCATTCTGGCGCAATTTGCTTCGGCTGCCGGAAACATTCCCATTTTCGATCCCATTGTTCGCTACGTCCCGGCCATTACCCGGGATAACCGACCGCTGCATCATTCCCTGAAAGAGGATGAATTCTATTTTGTGTATGGAAAAACACCCATTGTGTCTCATGCTTCAACCAATAATAACAATATGTTACTGGATGCTATTTCCCGCAGCAAAAGCGGTGTATTTACCGGTTTGTGGATGAATGGGCGAAGGGCAAAGAAACTGGGATTGAAAAATGGCGATGTGGTGGAAGTGGAGAATATCCAGTTCGGGCAGAAGGTGCAGGCCACTCTGTTTACTAATGAGTTGATCCGTCCGGACACAGTTTATTTACCTTCTTCGTACGGTAGCCAGAATCCCAATCTCCATGTTGCTGGAGGAAAAGGGACACCGTTAAGTGACCTGGTTCCCTACCGCCTGGAACCCATTGCCGCGGCATTTATGTCGCAGGAATTTACAGTACGGATTCGTAAAATTTAAGAAATGGGAGAATAGAGCATGGCACGATATGGAATGGTCATCAACCTTCATGCTTGCGTGGGATGCGGAGCTTGCATGGTTGCCTGTGCAACAGAAAATAATACCCCGTTCTGGAGCGATAAATTCCGTACCCATGTGGAAGATAAAACAGAGGGGGAATTCCCGAATGTACAACGGTTGTTTATGCCTCGGTTGTGCATGCATTGCGAGGATACCCCGTGCCAGAAGGCGTGTCCCACCGGGGCCACTTACGTTACGGAAGATGGGATTGTTCTGGTAGATGAAGAACGCTGTATTGGATGTTTTGCCTGTATGGTGGCTTGTCCCTATGATGCGAGATATCCTTACGAAAAGGAAGATGTGGAGAAAGAAAAAGAGATTTTTGGTGAGGATGTCAAACATCACGTTCCGCATGTGGACAAGTGTACTTTTTGCGAGCATCGTTTGCGGGAAGGCCGCGAACCGGCCTGTGTAGAAACGTGTCCCACCGGCGCGCGTATTTTTGGCGATTTGGACGATCCCGAGAGTGAAGTACATCGTCTGTCCGTTTCCGGGGAGGCAAAACCCCTACGGCCAGAACTGGGAACCCATCCCAAAGTGTTTTACATTGAGTGAAAGACAGGAGGATAAATTCATGTCGTTCGTGCAACAAGATGTCTGGCACTGGCAAATTGCTATTTACCTTTTTTTAGGAGGGCTGGGAGGAGCAGTATTCGCTCTGTCGGCACTTATTCATCTTTTTACCGAGTGCCATCGGAAGATGCTCTCTATAGCGGTTGTTTCGTCCATGGTATTTCTGGGTATTGGCTCCATTTTCTTGCTGGCAGACATGCTGCAACCAGTAAAAGCATATCTGGCGCTCACCAATCCTTCTTCCTGGATCTTCTGGGGCGTCATTTTTATTAATGGCTTTTTTACCACGGCAACTTTTTATCTGATTCCTTTATTGGAGGAGTGGCCGCTTTTAAAGCCTATAATAGACAAATTGCCCGGAGGATTGCGAAATTTTCTGGAGCGGATGAATCGCTGGGCAGCGCTGGCGGGCTCGGCGATGGGATTTTTAGTGGCGATTTACACCGGTTTACTAATTTCCAGCGCCCCGGGAATTGCTTTCTGGAATACACCGGCGATGCCGCTTCTGTTTGTGGTGTCTGCCTTTTCCACCGGTGCCGCTTATCTGATGTTCCTTTCCAGTTTCTCCCCTTCCGAGGCGGTACATAAAATCCATAGTTTTCTGGAAAAGCTGGATGCGGCACTCATTGTGGTGGAGTTGATTATTCTGGGAGCCTATTTTAACTTTGCCTTCTTTCTCCCTACCGGAGCTCGTTATTCAGCGGAGCTATTGTTCAGCTCTCCGGTTTTCATTGTGGGCTTTCTAATTGGTGGATTAATTATTCCTTTACTTATCGAAAGTTATAGCATATTTTTTCGGAAACATGAGCAGATGGGCAGTACTTTAATTATTACCGCCAGTGTTCTGGTGCTGATTGGTGGATTCTTGCTGCGTTATTTTGTGCTCCATGTAGGGGTGTATCAATATCCCTGGTGATATGATATGAATGTTCGTTCTATAGAAAAGAATTTTCCGCTGTTTCGCTTCCTCTCCCGGGCGTTTGCTTATCCGGATGCTGCCATGCAGCAGCAGTTACGGGAAGAAGCAGATGAGGATTCCCCTTTTCAGAAAGATTTTAAGGATGTGGCAGCAGCTTTTGAAAAGGAGGAAATTCTGGAATTACAGGCGGAATACACGCGGTTGTTTATTAGCGGACATCCCACAACCCCCTGCCCTCCTTATGAATCATTTTATCGGGAAGGGCGATTGATGGGTTCGGTGGTGTACGATATTATGCGTGTTTATCAGGAATGGGGGTTACAGGCCGAATTGGGATTGGTGGATCATATTTCCACCGAGCTGGAATTTTTGAATTACTTAATTTCCGCCATTAAGCTGCCGGAGTTATCCCGGCATGCCCGGGAGGCTTTAAGCCAATTTTATCAAGAACATATTTCCCGGTGGTTCGGCAAATTCGGAGAGGAATTGTACAAACAGGCACGGTTACAGCCCTACCGGTTATTGGGGGAGATGGTGAAGAGGGTGTAAAATCCTGATTATTCTTTTTTCTCTAAAATTATTATGAATAATTCCTCCCGAATTTATAAAATGCTGTATTGCTTTAAAGAGAAGGAAAAAAGTCTTTACATTTTGTTGAGCTTTGTAGTCTCAATTCCTTTTGATTTTTTTTATTTCAGAGCTTTTTTGTCCGAGTTTTACAGCTGTTTGTTTCCCTGATATCTTGAAAGACAAAATATTAATAAAAACGATGTTCCATTTGACAACCACGGGTAAATTACGCTCTGTGTGAAACAGCGCTTTCATTCACTTTCGGAATATATCATATCTGGTTATATTAGTTAAAATTAACAGCGCAACAGGAATCAGTAAAACTCACAAAGAGGTACTCTTTTTTAATTGTATGTAGAGCATAGGTTCTCTGAAGTTATTTATAATCTAAAACGCTATTCCCATTTTCGCTGGAAGTAGAAACATATTTTCTCGTATATGATTATCTGTTTCACTGCCTTTCAGATGTTGGTATTGTTCGAAAAGTTCTGTGGTAATTTAAACTTGACCTGGCAGAGTGCTGGAGAGAAGTTGCTCCGGATTTTAATATTAGAGCAGGAACATATGGGACGCAGACTTCGGGAATTGAGTCAGAGGCATGTTAAACAGTTAACCATTTTTAAAGATTAAAAAAGCTCGTAATCGAAAGTTTATGATGACAACATGGTAATTTATGTTCATAGCTAATTAATATATAAACACATATTAGCAAATTTTCATTTTTAAACATGCCTTTGCTCTTTCTTTCATTCAGAATTCATAACACTTTCCAGAGCAAATACTGAGGTTAAGAAAATGGTTGGGCTTATGGGGATATGCACTACGTTAAATTTCTTCCAGTGAAAATATGATTTTTGTTGCAATTTTAGTGCTTACTGTGTTACTTTTATGCTATAATTAGCATCAGGAGGTATAATGAAACTCATCCGATTTGGTGTCTCTATCCCCGAAGAATTGAGCAAGAAATTTGACGAACACATTCGCAGGAAACATTATTCCAATCGTTCCGAAGCGATCCGCGACCTGATTCGCCGCGAGTTGGTGCAGGAAGAAATTGATCAGAACATGGAAGTGGTGGGAGTCCTTAATTTGCTGTACGACCACCATCAACGAGAACTGGTGGATAAATTGAACGGTTTGCAGCACGACCACCATACGCTGGTACTTTCTTCCATGCACATTCATCTCGATCACAACAATTGTGTAGAGGTGGTTCTGTTGCGTGGGCGCAGTCAGGATGTCAAATCGCTGGCCGAGGCGCTTATTGCCATCAAAGGGGTAAAACACGGCACCCTGAATTTAACCTCAACCGGAAAATATCTGGTGTAGGGACGGTTTATGCATATTCC
>JALXCH010000427.1 GCA_026991005.1 Calditrichia bacterium
CGGTTAAATAAGGCTCGCACTCCGCGCCGTTCAGAATCGCTACATCGATTTTTTTATCCGGTGGCGGCGAAAGTTTAACATGGGTGGGAAATGTGGCTCCGCCCAGACCCGCCAAACCGGCTTCCTTAATCCGATCGCGCATCTCCTGAGTCGAGAGGTTCAGGTAGTCCTCGTCCAGGGCAAAATCCTCTATCCATTCTTCCCCACTTTCTTCTTCGCCCCGTTCAATAACAATGGCCTTCCCACGCCCGGAAACCGGATGCAGCACATCCAGAATTCCCTTAACCTTGCCAGAGATGGAAGCATGGATGGGAACGGAGACAAATCCCGTGGCATCTGCAATTTTCTGACCCGCTTTAACCTCGTCCCCCTTGGCTACCAGAGGCTTTGTAGGGGCTCCAATATGCTGTTGTAAAGGAATGAATACGGTGCGGGGGGTGGGGAGGTTTTCAATGGGCTTCTTTTCGGTAAATTCCTTGCCTTCGAACGGATGAACACCACCTTCGAACGTTTGTTTGCTCACAGCATCTACCTTTGTGTTAAATCGAACCGAAAATCCCTTATTATTAGACAACCCAATAGGCGAAAAATATATCAAAGTATGTCTATTATTTTCAAGATGTTTTTAAGAAAATGCCAAAATAGGAATATGGTTGAAACAAAGCATCGGAATGGGAGGGAGATGTAAAAGAGAGACCGAGGAAAGCAAACGAAAATATTCTCAAGGTAAAATTCCTTGCTGCTCTCATTGAGTTTGTGGGAATAACGTTGATTTTAGAGGGAGCCTGCTCTAAATTCACACAATGTTAAATAAAGAACAAAGGCTTTATGGGACGATCTTTTTTTATTTCAGATGTGCATCTGGGAACCAACCACTCAAAATCCGAGCTTGTGAAAGAAAAGCGCTTGCTCTCTTTTTTTGATTACGTGGCGCAGTACGGAGATCGGTTGTTTATTGTGGGAGATTTGTTCGATTTCTGGTTTGAATATCGTACCGTCATTCCCAAAGGATATTCGCGGGTATTGTGTGCTCTTTCTCAGTTACGCGAACTGGGCAAGGAGATGCATTACATCACCGGGAACCACGATTTCTGGATGCGGGACTACCTCTCGCGGGAGTACAATATTCATATTCATGTGGATGCGCTGGAGTATTCCCTGGATGGGAAACGGTTTTATCTCTTCCATGGAGATGGGTTGGCCCGAAAAGACCGGGGATACCGGTTGTTGAAAAAGATCTTCCGGTGTAAAATAAATATCTTTCTGTACGGCTTGCTTCATCCCGATCTGGGGGTCCCGCTGGCGAAATGGATTTCCTCCCTGAGTCGTTCCCACACCAGTGGTTACGGCCCACCGGATGATTCCGATTATCTGCAAGAAGCTTCCCGCAAATTTCAGGAAGGATTCGATTACGTAATCTTCGGTCATCTCCATTTCCCCAAACTGGAGTATTTTGGGCAAAAGGTGTACGTGAACCTGGGCGACTGGATCGAGCACTTTACCTACGCGGAATATGATGGGGAAGAATTACGCTTACTGGAATGGAAAGGGTTTGCGGGATGATCCCTTTGAAAGGGTAAAAACCTGCCTTTTAACAAATTTTCTCACCCTATTGACTTGAGGGCGAAAAATTGCTTTATTTACGGGCTTTAAAATTTTGAAAAAACGGAGGATATTATGAAACGTACATATCAACCCCATAATCGGAAGCGGAAAAATAAACACGGTTTCCGTGCTCGCATGAAGACCAAAAATGGGCGCAAAGTGCTGGCACGCCGTCGTGCAAAAGGCCGCCGTCGTTTAACCGTAAGTGATGAATTCTAAAAAAGACTATTCGTTACCCCGCCGCATTATTCTGAAGCGCCGCAAAGAAATTAGCCGGGTGCTTCAGAACGGTCGTAAAATTGTCGGGGATATTTTCAATACGTTTATTCTGGAAAATGAAGATACGGGTGTTGCTTTTCTGGTCAGTCGGCGAATCGGAAATGCGGTTCGCCGCAACCGCATGAAGCGATTACTGCGCGAAGCGTATCGACACAACAAAGATCGGTTTTCCGGCAAAAAGGTGGTTTTTTACATTAAGCGCTTTCAGGATGATTACCATCAAATCATCGATTTCATAAAAAAGATTGACTAACTCATGAAGTACGTTCTGGCTTTCATTATTAAATGGTACCGAAAACTTATTTCGCCGCTATTTCCTCCCTCCTGTCGTTTCTATCCCACCTGTTCGGAATATTCCGAAGAAGCGATCTTGCGTTTTGGGGTGGTTAAGGGAGGTTGGCTGGCGGTGAAGCGGGTAAGCAAGTGTCACCCCTTTCATCCGGGAGGGTACGACCCGGTTCCAACGTCATTGAAGAGGAAAGAGAATGGATAAACGAACTTTTATTGGTATCGTACTCATCATCATCATCACCCTGATGATGCCTTTTTACCAGCGGTGGATTATGGGAGACCGGCCACCGCAACCTCGCAAATCACCTGTCGCGGTTCAGGATTCGCTTCCGGCAGCGAGCGATACCACCCAGATTTCCCAGGCTCCCGAAACCGCTCAGGCGGATACTCACATGGTGGCGGAAGAGAAACAAGCCGCACAGGCAGTGAATGTCCCCATCCAGAGCGCACCCGAGGTTAAACACCTTATCATCGAAAACAAATACATTCGTGCCAAGTGGAGCACCGAGCAGGGTGGCAATCCTGTGTACTGGGAGCTTAAACATTATGGCTATTACAAAGGGGGAAATGTCAATCTCATCGATCATAACGGGCTGGCGCTCACGTTCATGAACAAGGATGGGAAGGAAATAGATTTAAACCAGTTTAACATGTTCGCCGATTTTGCTGATGGCCAGACTATCAATCTGGAAGAAAGCGGAGATTCGGTGTACGTTTTCCAGTTCTACTTGCCGGTGCAGGATGGGAAAATCGTGAAAACCATCCGGTTTTATCCGGACAAATATTCTGTGGATGTGGAGGTTGTTTTTGATAATTTGCAGAATTATGTGATTAATCGGAAATACGGGATTCTCTGGAAAAATGGCCTTCCTCCCACCGAAGAGAATATCCACGATGATCTGAGCTACAGCCGAGCCTTTGTGTACATGGCCGAGGAGCTGGAAGGATTCGATGCTAACGATAAATATCGGGAAGAAAGTTTCAAGGGACGGGTGGACTGGGTTGCAGTTCGCACCAAATATTTCCTGAGCGCCATTGTTCCCGGTGCCCCGGAACATACCATTGGCGCCACCCTGGGCGGGGTGAAAACCAAAGAAAACGGGCAGGAGCACAAACGCTTCCTGGTCGCGCTGGAAGCCGAGTACCAGCCCGTAGCCCGTTACTCCGATCGTTTTACCGTGTACCTGGGTCCCCTGGATTATTACATCATTAAAAAATATGGGGTGAATCTGCAGGTACTGGTGATGAACAAAGACTGGTACGAGCGGTTGTTCCGCCCCATTAGCCTGATCATTATTCCGGCCTTTCAGTTCTTGTACCGTTTCATTCCCAATTACGGGTTTGTCATCATCGTATTTTCCATCCTCATCAAGCTGATTCTGTATCCGCTCACCAAGAAAAGCTACCAGTCCATGAGCGAGATGCAGTATTTGCAACCCAAAATGAACGAATTGCGGGAGAAATATAAAAACGATCCCCAGCGCCTGAATCGGGAGATGATGAAGCTGTACAAAGAGCACGGGGTAAACCCCCTGGGTGGCTGTTTACCCACACTGTTGCAGATGCCGCTGCTGTTTGCTCTGTTTATTGTGTTTCGCTCCACCATTCAGTTGCGCGGGCAGCCTTTTATTGGCTGGATTACCGATCTTTCTCGTCCGGATAGGCTGCCGCTGGGGGTACATCTGCCGCTGTTAGGGGACAACATCCACGTGCTGCCTATTTTAATGGGCCTGACCATGATCTGGCAGTCTAAAATCTCCATGACCGACCCCAAACAGAAGATGATGGTTTATTTCATGCCCATTTTCATGATTTTTATTTTTTACTCCCTACCATCCGGACTGAATCTTTATTATGCGGTATTCAACCTGTTGAGTATGATTCAGACTCATTACATTAAGAAAAAAATGCATCCCAATGGTCAGCCGCCGGTGGCGCAGAAGGCTGCCACGCCCGCGCGGAAAACCAAACGGGAAAAACCGAGCCGTAAGAAGTAAACTCCTCTGCCATGACTGTTTTTCCAGATGAAGATACCATTGTCGCCCTTTCCACTGCTGTGGGGAAGGGCGCTCTGGCTATTGTGAGAATGAGTGGCCCGCAGAGTGTGGAGATTGCTGCGCAGATGTTTTCCGGAGAAATCTCCCTGCAGCAGCATCATCGCAGAGCCCTGTTTGGAAAGATTGTGCATCCTCGCACCGGAGAACCCCTGGATGAGGTGGTGCTTACCCCGTATCGGGCGCCCCATTCCTACACCGGTGAACACCTGGTGGAAATCACCTGCCATAATAATGTTCTCATTATCGAGCGCATTGTGGAACTGGCGGTGGAGCTGGGAGCTCGTCCTGCCCGGCCCGGGGAATTTACCGAACGCGCTTTTTTAAATCACAAAATGGATCTGGCACAGGCCGAAG
>JALXCH010000428.1 GCA_026991005.1 Calditrichia bacterium
TTTTTTTCTGAAGAATATCCCTTTTCCACCAAAACCCCATTCCAGATAAAAAAATCCCCGGCCATTTGATGACCGGGGTTATGAAGGTTTGCCATGATGATGCTGGTTTATTCTCGTTCGTCCAGCGGGATGTATTTTTGCGGTTCGGCAACGCTTTTGTAAGCCGGGCGAATAATGCGGCGTCCGTTGATGAGCTCTTCGATGCGATGGGCGCTCCAGCCCACCACCCGTGCCATGGCAAATAGGGGTGTGTAAATTTCCCGCGGGAAGCCCAGCATATCGTACACAAATCCCGAGAAGAAATCCACGTTGGCCGAAATGACCTTTTTACTCTTCTTTACTTTCTGGAAGAGCCCGGGAGTCACTTTTTCCACATTCAAATAAAGCTGGTATTCATCTTCCCGTCCTTTGGCTTTGGCCAACTCACCCGCTTTGGCTCGTAAAATCTGAGCTCGCGGATCGGATTTGGTATAAACAGCGTGTCCCATCCCATACACCAGACCGGTTCGGTCGTGCGCTTCTTTGCGCAGGATTTTTTCCACGTAATGGGCAACTTCTTCTTCATCCCGCCAATCTTTTACGTGTTCTTTGATGTCGGCCATCATGTCCATCACGGAGGCATTGGCGGCACCATGCAGGGGGCCCTTCAAAGAACCCACCGCGGCGGAAATGGCACTGTAGGTATCGGTGTGGCTGGAGGTTACCACATGGGTGGTGAAGGTCGAGTTGTTCCCACCGCCGTGTTCCGCATGGAGGATCAGCGCCAGATCCAGAACATCCGCCTCTAACTGGGAGTATTTGGTGTCCGGACGCAACATGTACAGGAAGTTTTCGCCACAGCACAAATTGGGATTGGGTGGATGCACAAACAGCGATTCACCAAATAATTTATGCCGCATTGCCTGGTAAGAGTAAGCAATGATGATGGGGAATTTGGCAATCAGGCTCAGACACTGGCGAATTACGTTGGGAATGGAAATGTCGTCGGGATTGGGATCCAGTCCGTAAAGCACCAGGATGACGCGTTGAAGTTTGTTCATCACGCTGGGACTGGGAAACTGCAGAATCGTGGTCTCATTCAAACCCGGGGGTAAGCCAATGAGCGGTTTCATGTATTCTTCGAAATCGCTCAATTCCTTCCGATTGGGTAGTTTACCGAAGAGTAACAAATAAATCACTTCCGGGAAACCGTGCCGTTTCTCTTTCTGGATTCCATCGACCAACTCCTTGATGTTAATACCGCGGTAATAAAGTTCTCCCTCGGTGGGCACAACTTCTTCATCGACAATTTTAAAGCCGATGACGCTGGAAATTTTCGTCAAACCAACCAGCACACCAGAACCGTCCTCGTTGCGCAGTCCGCGTTTCACATGGTAACGTGTGTATAACTCGCGATCGATTACCGCGCTTTGCATCAGTTGATCCGCGAGATAGTTAATCAACTCCTGACTCATAGTTCTGCCCTTTCTTTTCTTTTGATGGCTTTATTTTAACACAAGTAATATAGGCATTGCATAATAAAAATCAAGCAAATTCGAACAAGGTTTTTTCAGGTAGAATGCTTCTGGCAGAGGCTTCCTCAAATTTAACTTTCCCTTTTTTACTTTTTTCTCTAATTTATACCCGTCCAGAATTTAAATGGAGAATAACCATGTCCCAGCGAAAACGCCTGTTTCTTATAGACGGCATGGCATTGTTTTACCGTTCGTATTTTGCCTTTATTCGAAATCCCCTCATTAATTCCCGGGGAGAGAATACCTCGGCATTTTACGGGTTCATCAATAGCCTGCTTAAAATTTTGTTTGAAGAAAAGCCCGACTACATTGCAGTGGTTTTCGATACCAAAGAACCCACCTTTCGACACCAGCGATATAAAGAGTACAAAGCCACCCGGGAGAAAATGCCCGAAGAGATGGCCGATCAGTACCCGAAGCTGGTGGAAATCATTAAAGCCTTTCGCATTCCGGTAATCGAGAAAGTGGGCTACGAAGCGGATGATGTGATTGCCACCCTGGCCAAACGGGCCGAAGAGAAGGGAATCGAGACCTACATGGTGACGGGCGACAAGGATTTTATGCAGCTGGTAACACCTATGATTAAAATGTACGTCGTGCGTCCCAATCAGGATGTGGAGATTTACGATCCGGATATGGTGGAGAAGAAGTACGGAATCAAACCGGAGCAGGTAGTGGATTTTTTGGCACTGATGGGAGATAAAGGGGACAATGTTCCGGGAGTTCCGGGGATTGGCGAGGTGACGGCCAAGAAGTTGCTCCAACAGTTTGGGTCTCTGGATAACATCTATGCTAATTTGGATAAGGTAAGCAGTGCCAACTGGAGGAAGAAATTAGAGGCGGGGCGGGAGCTGGCATATCTTTCCCGGGAACTGGTGACTATCGACACACGGGTGCCCATCGATATTTCTATCGAAGAGATGAAAGCCAGCGAGCCGGATGTGGAAACCCTGTTTCGCTATTTCGATGAACTGGAATTTCGCTCGCTGAAGGATCGGCTGGCGGAATTGGTGGGAAGCACAGAGGTGAAAGTAAAGGACATCGATCAGGTGGAGCAGGAGTACGTTCTGGTGGAAACTCGGGAAGCGCTGCAAGAACTGGTGGAAAAGCTCCGCACCACACCCTTCTGGGTGTTCGATACCGAAACCACCGGACTGAGGATATTTGACTCCGATATTATCGGGCTTTCCTTTGCTCTTAAACCGTTTCAGGCCTACTACTTACCGCTCAATCATCCCGAATGTGAATTTTCTGCCAGCGAAGCGCTGGAGATGTTGAAACCGGTGTTTGAATCCCGGGAAATCGAGAAAGGCGGACAAAATATTAAATTTGATGGGCTCATGCTCTGGCAGCATGGGATTGCCCTGCGGGGCATTGCTTTCGACACCATGGTGGCTCACTATCTCATCAGTCCCGGAACCCGCCAGCATAATCTGGATTATCTGGCCGAGGTATATTTGAATTATCGCATGATTCCCATCGAGAAACTTATCGGGAAAAAGGGGAAGCGGCAAAAAAGCATGCAGGAGATTCCGGTGCAGATGGTGTATCCCTATGCCTGCGAGGATGCCGATATCACCTTGCGGCTAAAGGAGCTGCTGGAGCAGAAGCTGAAGGAGACGGAAACCTACGAGCTGTTCCGGGATGTGGAAATGCCGCTGGTGGCGGTGTTGATGCAAATGGAGATTAACGGGGTAAAGCTGGATGTTCCGTTTCTGAAAAAAATGTCCCGGGAATTAGAAGACCTATTACGGAATCTGGAAGAAGAAATATACCGTCTGGCGGGTGGGGTATTCAATATCAATTCCACCCAGCAACTGGGCAAGATATTATTCGAGAATCTGGAAATCCAGAAGGAGTTTGGCAACCGCCGTCCCAAAAAGACACCCACCGGGAATTATTCCACTGCCGAATCGGAACTGGAGAAATATGCCGGGCATCCCCTGGTGGGGAAAATCCTGGAATATCGCAAAATAGCAAAGCTGAAATCCACTTACGTGGATGCCCTTCCTTCCCTCATCAGCAAACGTACGGGAAGGCTGCACACCTCTTTCAATCAAACGGTAACCGCTACGGGACGTCTTTCCAGCAGCGACCCCAATTTGCAAAACATTCCTATTCGGGGGGATCTGGGACGAAAAATTCGCCGGGCGTTTATTCCCGAGGATCCGAATGACTTTATTTTAAGCGCCGACTATTCCCAGATTGAGTTACGGGTGATGGCGCATCTTTCCGGCGACCCGGCTTTGCAGGAGGCTTTCCGCCGCGGCGAGGACATCCACGCCAGCACCGCAGCTGCGATTTTCGATATCCCCATTAGTGAGGTTACACCGGAACATCGCCGCAAAGCCAAGGAAGTGAATTTTGGCATCATTTACGGCATCTCCCGGTACGGGCTGGCCGCCCGGTTGGGAATTTCTCCCGATGATGCCGAGCACATCATCCAGAGCTACTTTGTTCGCTTCCCCCGGGTGAACGACTACATCGTGCGCACCATCGCCTTTGCGCATCAGCATAAATATGTCACCACCATCCTCAATCGCCGACGTTACATCCCGGAAATCGATAGTAAAAACGCCAACATTCGCCTTAACGCCGAACGCATTGCCATCAACACCACCATTCAGGGGAGTGCTGCCGACTTAATTAAGCTGGCCATGATCCGAATCCAGAAACGGCTGGAGGAAGAAAAACTGCAAACGCGCATGATTCTTCAGGTTCACGACGAATTGGTGTTTGAGGTAAAAGCAAATGAAGTGGAGGACATCAGGGAGTTGGTGAAACACGAGATGGAGAACGCCATCAAGATGGACGTGCCGCTGAAAGTGGATATTGGGATTGGGAAGAACTGGCTGGAAGCCCATTAACATCGTTAAAAAAAGCGGATGCAAGATTGGGTAAAGGGAATACCCTCCGGCAATTTCTAATCCCCACTTGGCATTTCCCGGAAGATTGTGTAAATTTGGCGCTCATAAAACTGTAGATTACAATGGTTTATTCAGAATACAATAAAACAATACTCCCCAACGGTCTCACCATTGTTAGCGAGAAGATTCCTTCCGTTCGCTC
>JALXCH010000429.1 GCA_026991005.1 Calditrichia bacterium
ATCGCTTTCCAGAGTGTACAAACGGTTCAAATCCAGGTCTTCGATAGCAAACACCCGAAAGGTTCCATCGGGTAGATAATTAAACCGGAAATTTCCGCTGTCGTCCGTCTGGGTGTAATAGAGCGCTGTTTTCCTCAGGAGGGAATCAATGGAGACACGCCGGGAGATTCGGTAAGCGTACAGGAACAGCTCCGAGGTTTTCCGGAAGCCGTACACCTGTCCCATAATAGCATTACGGTTGATGCGGTTCCCTGTGGAAAACGCCAGCTGGAAGGGACGTGCCAGCGGGTTACCATGCAAATCTTTGATCCCCTTCCCCAGGGTGAGGACAAAAGTCAGGCTATCGGGTAAAGATTGGGGGAACCGCAGGTAAACTTTGCGCCCCCCTTTCCATTTAATTTGAGGGGTAATTCCCAGATCCGGCACCAGCCACCAGTTGTCCGGGAAGGAATTGCGCTGGATATTTTCGCTAAATTCCAGTTCGATTTCCTGCAAATCCTTTACCTGCAAAGCACCGGCTTCCGGAACCGTGCGTACAACTTCCGGTGGCGTTTTATCTTCTGGTCCCCCGGAAGGTGCAACCCGGTGGGCACAAGCCCACAAAAGTAGGAGGACAAAAAATCCCAACCAGATCATGGATTTTTTCATGAATTGCCAATCATTTCGTTTCTGCACATTTCAATACCATTCAACCATTTTTGAAGCACAAAATTACCACGGATTTTCTTCGATTCCAAAATATTTGTCATGGGGGAGGGAGATTAAACCACGAATAACACGAATAATCACGAATGAAAAAAATACAATTTAACATGGAAAGAACCATAATAAATTTGCTGGAATTGTTTTTTAAAACCACAGAATATACTGAATAAATAATAAATTAAGAATTGTAATTGGCGTAAATGAATCAAAAGAATATTATTTAACCGGATACTCTGGATAAACATAATAGGTTCTCTGGCCTATAAATACTTTCATCTGGCAGGGCACAAGGCCACGGAGTGGCCGAAAGAAGTTAGCCCATGGCCTTCAGCCATGGGAAAGGGAAATTCCACCTACCATTTTAAGTCCTGTAAGGACGACAGAATTAATTGATAATTTTGAATTAAAAATTTTGAATTATGCGGGTTCGTGCATATTGACACAATACGGTGCTATGGAACAAAACAATTTTCTGGCAGGATTAAAAACCGATAAAATGCAAAAAAGTAAAAATGAAACATTATTTCATCAGGAGTGCAAAGCACTCACACAAAGATAGCCCAGGGCGAAGCCCTGGGAATAGAGACCACCCAAAAATGGAGCCCTGAAAGGGCGACAGAAATAATTGAGAATTTTGAATTAATTTGAGCCGTGCACATGGATATTTGCTTTTTTTGACAAAATAAATGCGCAGCATCATAGGGACTGAATCACCATAATTTGAAATTAATTTTTATACAAATTTTGTTTTTTTGCGTGGTATTTTCCGAAAGATCGTTGCGATCGCTGCGAACGTTGCGGTTTTTTGAATTTGGGATTTGGGATTTGTTATTTGGAATTTGTCCATTTGTAGCACGCCTCTCCCGAGGCGTATTGTCGATTTATAGTAGAAAAATCTCATGCTATGCATCAAAGATTCTTCGCTCCGCTAACGCTTCGCTCAGAATGACAGGGAGAACCAACTGTGCCTTTATTCTGAACCTTCGCCCCAGGCCATGGTGAAGAATCTCAATTTATGGCACTTAACCACAAATAACACGAATAAGCACGAATGAGGTTAAATACATGTTATTTTGGATTTCAGTATTTGAGATTTCTTTGCGTACTTTGCGCCTTCTTCGCGTACATTGCGGTTTTTTAATTATATCACATTTGGAATTTGGGATTTGATATTTGGAATTTTATTTGTGATTTTCCCCTTTTGGAGGATTGATTTGTTTTTCCAGAAACTCCTGTAACTGCTGAAGATTAAATCCCGCGCGGTGATTCAGGCAAAAAGGGGCACCAACCTGCATAATCACCTTCCCTTTTTCGGGAAGGGATTTCCAGCGGGGCCACACGCGATACACTCCCTGCAGGGTAACCGACACAACGGGCACCGCAAAATAACACAGCAGACGCACCACATTCATTTTGAACCGCTGCATTTCCCCATCCCAGCAACGTTCTCCCTCCGGGAAGATTCCCACCGGAATATTCCGCTCCAGCGCCTGCCACACATGATGGTACACTGTGGGATCCGTCTGATAGCGAGTGGTGGGAATCCCCCGCCCGATTTTCAGAAAAAAGCGCGCCAAAGGATTCACAAAAGAAGTGCTTTTGGTCAGGAAGGCAATCCGAGCATCCAGAAAAGCGAGAATTAAAAAGGGATCGATGATGCTCTGATGATTCACCAGAAGAATAAAAGGGTATTCCCGGGGAAGTGGAGTAATTCCCCGCACCTGCACCGGAAAACGCCAGTGAACCAGATGGCGAAGCAAAGCGAGAATGTTCCGCACCAGCATCCGTTCCCAGAAAGGAGCACGGACTGACGGTGCCTCCTTCAGAGAGGTCGAAAGTTTGGGGCAGACCGCAGGCTCCCAGCGCAGCACTGGCTGAAATTCCACAACTTCCCGGTTCTGCTTCCGGTAAAATTCCCTCAGCCAGCGCTTGAACAACAGCTCGTATTTTAAAGCACTTTCCTTCTGAAACTCAATCTGGTACACCGGACGGTGCTTTAATTTGAACTCAAAGTAATGACTGTTGGTAGTCACACAGGTCACCTCCGAAAGCGGGAATTGGTGCACCTGCTGCTCCCCTACAAATCGGAATTCCTCCTCGAAAAAGAGGAGTACTCCCCGGTCGATTTTGCGGGGTGTTTCCACTTCCCGCCGGAAGAGCCCGGCAAATCCTTGAAACGGGATGCGCTGGCGTGCCTGCCGCAGGATGGCTTCCTGACTCACCCGCCAGGGCATTTTTTCAGGAAATACATACTTCGCCAACCGTTCCTGAATCTCTACCTGCTTCTGCCGAAGCGGAAGCGCTGCTTCCATCCGGTGTAACATTTCCCGCGGTGTGAGTACCTCATTGCCAGAATAGAATCGTCCCTCCACCCAGCGGTATTCTGTGTGACAAACCGAGCAGCGGTTGTTCTGGATGCTATCCTCCGCTCCGCACACCGGACAAATAAACAGGAATGGATGTTTCACAGGTGCAGATTCCTTGAGTTACCTGGTTTGATGAATATTCAAAAAAAACTGACGTTTTTTTCCTATAAAAACGAAACACTGGAGATTGTAATAAAAAATTTTCTCGTTTCTTCAAAGATTAACCGTTTCATCGTTCAACATTTTAAGAATTACCAAATTCTCGAACCGGGAACAACGGAATTTCACTGCCATAAACAATTTAATGCTTTAACAAAATTCCCACAAATGCCCTTTTCTCGGATTATTGACAGAGAACGTTTGTACTTTATTACTTTTCGAAAACTAAAAGAATAAATTATCCATCGGTATTGCTAAAAACTTTTGCGTAGCATTTTCGCCCATGGGAGTGATCCTGCGAATGAATGAATAAGCAAATGAGTGGAATTTCCTATAAAAAAGAATTACCAGCCTAAATCGGGCTTTATTCAAATATTTGGGTTAAAATTCTATTTAAGGTTATTTAATAAAGATTTTTCGCCCCGCCTATGGCGGGACTCAGAATGACAACGGATAACATCTCCCCGGATTTGTCACTCATCTAAATTCTTCAAGGATAGTGCTATTCCCTGAACGGGGTAAAATAAAAAAGCCGTTTCAGAAATTGACTTTTCCCTCCAGATAGAACCTGCCGGGGAACGATAAATTTCCGAAACGGCTTGCGGAAACGAAGTAAAATCAGGATTTGCGTTCTTTGATGCGGGCTGCTTTTCCCACGCGATCGCGCAGGTAGTACAATTTAGCCCGACGCACTTTACCGCGACGCACCACCTCAATTTTGTCGATACGGGGCGAGTGCAACGGGAAAATACGCTCCACACCAATTCCATTGGAAATCTTCCGTACGGTAAAAGTGGAATTTATTCCATTGTCGTGCCGTTTGATGCACACTCCCGTAAACACCTGAATGCGTTCTTTGTTTCCTTCAATCACTTTCACGTGCACCGAAACCGTATCTCCGGGACGGAAATCGGGAATATCCGTGCGGATTTGGTCTGCGGTGACTACATTTAAAATATCCATCTCTTTCGCCTCCGATGTTTTCTATTTCTTCTTTTTCACTGTTTCCAGATATTTCTGATATAAATCCGGGCGTCTCTCCCGCGTGCGCTGAATCCGCTGTTGCAAGCGCCATTCTTCAATTTTTTGATGATGTCCGGATAGTAACACTTCCGGAACCCGCATTCCCCGGAACACTTCGGGACGGGTGTAATAAGGGCAATCCAGCAGGTAGTTCTGAAACGAATCCGTGCGAGCCGATTCGATATCGCCCAGCACCCCGGGAATAAGCCGCACAATGGCGTCAATCATAAGCAAAGCAGCAATCTCGCCACCGGAGAGGATAAAATCCCCTACCGAAATTTCATCGGTGACCCAGGTATCGATCACCCGCTGATCCACG
>JALXCH010000430.1 GCA_026991005.1 Calditrichia bacterium
TGAAAGAAGTGGAAGAAGCCCAGCGCCGCATCATCGAAGTGGTGAAGCAGTTAGAAGATGAAGGCGAAATTTACGTGGCAGGACGGGGGAAGGAAGATGAGTTTATCGTCTAAACGTATCATTAAAGTGCGCGCTCCTATTCGAAACGTCACGGTGCTTAACGTTTCCTCGAATCCGGAGCCCGAAACGGCATCCCGGGAGAAGACGGAGGAATTCGATTCGAATTTTACCGCTCCGGAAGCTGTGGCCGAAGAACTGGTGCAAATGAGCCAGAGTGAATTTCAACAGGAGATCGATTTTGCCTTTCGGCGCGGTGTGGAAGAAGGCAAACTTCAGGGTTACCAGCAGGCCGAAGCCGATTATCGCGAGAAAGTGGAGAATTTACGCGCTATTGCCCTCGCTTTCCAGAAGGAGCGGGAAATATTCTTCCGGGAAAATGAGGACAAACTCATAGAACTGGTGCTGAAAATTGCCCGGCGCATTGTGCAGGAATTACCGCCATTTGTGCCCAAACTCATTCACCACACCATTCACAAAGTGCTGGAAGTGCTGGGTACGGAGAGCGAACTGGAAGTCCACGTAAGCCCGGAGGACTACCAGGATATGGAACAGTTGCAACAGGCTATCGAAAAGCGGTTGGTCAATATCGAGCAATTATCCTTCAAACCCGATCCACGCATTCAGCGGGGTGGCTGCATCATCGAGACTCCCGCGGGGAAAATTGACGCCCGCATCGAAACTCAGATCCAGACGTTGTTCCAGGGATTGCGCAAACAACTGAAGACGATTCAAAATCAGGAGACGGATTCCCATGAATCTGGCGGAAAAAATTGATTTTCTGATCTCCCGGGTGGATGGGCTGGATACGGTGAAGGTGTTTGGTCGGGTGACCGAAGTGGTAGGCCTGCTCATCGAATCCCGCGGTCCCAATTCCGCCATTGGGGATTTGTGTCACGTGTTTCCTCCGGGCGAAGAAACGGCATACCCTGTGGAGGTGGTGGGGTTCAAAGGCGATCGGGTGCTTTCCATGGCGCTGGGTACCATGCGGGGCATTTCTCCCGGCAGCGATATTGTGGCCACCGGAGAGCAATTGAGCATCGAAGTGTCCAACCATCTTCTGGGACGCATTCTGGACGGCCTGGGTCGTCCCATGGATCACCGAGGTCCCCTTCCCGCCGGAGAGCGGCGGTCGATTTATGCCGCACCGCCCGATCCCCTCTCCCGCCAGCGCATCACTCAGCCCATTTCTACCGGCGTGCGCGCCATCGATGCCCTGTTAACGCTGGGGAAGGGACAGCGTGTGGGCATTTTTGCCGGAAGCGGTGTGGGGAAAAGTACCCTACTGGGAATGATTGCTCGCAACACCAATGCCGATGTCAACGTGATTGGACTGGTGGGAGAACGGGGTCGCGAGGTTCGGGAGTTTATTGAGAAGGATTTGCAGGAAGCGGGGTTGAAACGTTCCGTGGTGGTGGTTGCTACCAGCGACCAACCGGCGCTTATTCGGGTAAAAGCCTCTCTGGTAGCCACCACCATCGCGGAATTTTTCCGGGATCAGGGGCTGGATGTGATGCTGATGATGGATTCCATTACCCGGGTAGCCATGGCTTTACGCGAAATTGGCCTGACCATCGGGGAGCCGCCCACCACCCGCGGTTACACTCCCTCGGTGTTTGCCTTTATGCCGCAGTTGCTGGAACGCGCGGGAACCGCCCGGCGGGGCAGCATCACCGGCCTTTACACCGTACTGGTGGAGGGAGACGATATGAACGAGCCGGTGGCCGACACCGCCCGGGGGATTCTGGACGGCCACATCGTGCTCTCCCGCCGACTGGCGGCTGCCGGGCACTACCCGGCCATCGATGTGCTGGAAAGCATCAGCCGGGTGATGAGCGATATTACCAGCGAAGAACATCGCCAGGCCGCCACCCGACTGATGGACACCCTGGCTACCTACAAAGAAGCCGAAGACCTTATCAACATCGGTGCTTATGTTAAAGGAAGTAATCCCAAAGTGGATTACTCCATCAAAAAAATTAACGCCATCAATCAGTTCCTGCGCCAGAACATTAACGAATCCAGCCGACTGGAAGAGAGCGTGCAGGCACTGATTCAATTAATGAACGATTAAGTCGAACATAAATAAGGCAGGCAGGAATGCCGGAAAAACATCAGGGACAGGATGAGATGAAAAAATTTAAATTCAGGCTGCAGAAGGTGCTGGATGTAAAAGAACAGGTCATTCGCAAAACGCAGCGCGATCTGGCGTTTCACCAAAAGCTGAAAACCAGAGCAGAAGAGGAACTGGCCACACTGCAGGATACGCTGGTTCAGCAATCCCGCAAGCTGGAACGAATGGATGACGAAAGCGCTGCTCAGATTCAGATGGAATACGATTACTTTTACCAGATTATGGATTCCATTAACCAGCAGGAAGAAAAAATTCGGGAGATTGAACGCAAAATCGAAGACATTCGCAGCTTATTGATGGAGCAGCAAAAAGAGCGCAAAATTCTGGCTCAGTTGAAAGAAAAATACCGCAACAGCTACCTGGAAACCGTGCGCAAAGAAGAACAGATGTTGCTGGACGAACTGGCTATCATTGGCAGTCGACCATAGGACTCCGGATTTGTAACTGCATGGAGCCGGGTGCATGGTAAAATCGAGATAAACACCGCGAGGTGAAAAAATGGTGAAAATCATTATTTTCTTTTCCTTTACATTTGTTGTGATTTTAACCGTGATGACGCTTATTCTGGGAATGATGTACGAAGAGCCTGCTCCGGTCGCAGCAGACAGCCTGGCGGCAGATTCTCTGGCTTTGTACGACAGTCTGGAAGTGGATTCACTGGAAGCCGACACCAGCGAATACGTGGAAGAAGATTGTCTGTTAAACGAACTGGACAGTTTGAAACAGGTGGTGGCTCGCTACCAGCAGGAATACGAGCAGCTTAAAGAACAACAGACCCGGGAAAACCAGCAGGCACAGCAGCAAGCGCAGGCAAAAATCAAACAAATTGCCAAAATTTACGAGAACATGGCTCCCGAAGATGCTGCCACCATTCTCTCGGGATTTGATACGCGCAAGGCTGCCGAAATTATTGCGGCCATGAAGAAACGCCAGGCAGCCAAAGTACTGGCGGCCATGGACGCCAATAAAGCCATTGAAATCAGTAAAACAATGGCCAGTCTGGAATAAACACCCGTTCCCGGGTATCGTTCACCGAACAAATAGGTGCACGTTGAAGAGTTTAGTTTGCAAATGATCAAAACCATTATTTTTTCTCCCGGGATATTCGTGAGGAATCATCCCATTTATTAACTTAAGCTTCGGGGAAATCCCCCGATTATGAGAAGTGACGATAAAAACGTTCAGGAAGAACGAGGTAATCGAACAGGATGTTCGCACAGAAAAACAACAATTTATGGAATCTAATCGCATCTTTTTTCCCCCAGGGAAAAAGCATTTCCTTCCCCCGGAAGCTCCCACGGATGGTACCGGAACTTCCCGGGATTTCCCGGTTTCGTCACATTCTCAAGCAATTGCAAACGGTTCCTTCCCATTCGGGGAAGGAAGCGGCTTCACTCCCCAAAATTGCCGTCGGAATTTCTCCCGGGTTTCGGCAGCTTTTCCAGCAGCTTTCCTCCACTCCGGCAAAAAGCGAAGGAATGCCATCTGCCATTAGTACCACTGACCCGAAAAACACCCTGATTATTGTTCTGCATCATCGGGAAGGACAAACGGTGTATCGGCTCGCCTCTCTGCGGGTGGTGGAAAAAGAAAAAGGGAATGCCGCAGGAATACTGGAAAAGCAATCCTCTTTAAAAGCAGCGGACACAGCCGGAGTCTCTTCTCTTTTGCAATTGTCCCCATCCGGCGCTGAAAAAACACCGGCGGTTCAGGACAAAATTTCGCCAAACCGGATAACTATGCCCCTTTCGCTTCCCGGGAGCAGCGAACCGGGGTTTCTCACACTCCCCGCTTCCGTAGTGCAGGGGACTTCTCCCCACCCCATTTCCGGGACGGTTGAGGAACCAATTCAGTTAACCGTTCCTGATGCCGTGGGAAAAGTTCTGCAACTGGAGTTTACTCCCGGGAATTCCCCGGTGGAAAAGCTCGAGGGTGCTGTCCACCAATGGGATTTTACCGGCACCACTACCCTGTTTTCTGAAGAAAATGCGCCTGCGGTGGCTCAGGCAAACAATTCCGTTATTACCACCACAGCACATCCCAACTCTGTCAGCGCCTCGCCGGAAATTACCGGAGTAACGGAGCAGAGCGCCGAACTTCGGGCAACCACCGGGAAGGGGTCGCTTTCTCTTCCGGGCAGGGATACGGTATCTTCTAATTTCAACTCCGGGGGCACTGATTTACCGAAAGGCACTACACAATCGGGGGCTTTTCCGGATTCTTCCCGGAGCGCCACCGAATCGCATCCCGAGCCGTCCCAGAACAGAGGCAGACAAACCCCGGGGAACAGCTCCGGGCGAGAACCTATTTTAACCGATAGCCGGTCTTTCACCTTTCGGACAGTTAACCCAAACTCCATTAACACCGAAA
>JALXCH010000431.1 GCA_026991005.1 Calditrichia bacterium
ATGTATGGCTTTAGAGATTTTGAATTTTTTACGCTTAAAATTTTGGATTTACATAACCATAATATTGATTTAAAAGGAACATGATGTACTCAAATTCCGGAAGAGCCACTTTTTCTTTATGAAAAGAAAAATTTTTTGCGCAACATATAACATATGGCATATTTCCGTGGATAACGAAATGTTGTGGTGGTAAGTGCAGAACATTCCGATTCAACATCCGAACCGCCAGAAACCGGATACGCATTTTTTACGAGTGCTGGGATTGCACATCTATTGGGTAGCGATATTACCTGTGTACGTCAATTAACTGTTATCAAACTTTTGAAAAATTTTGCCGTACTGCGCGATCAAAGGTTCATCCCGTGTGAATAAGTGAATCGGGTACCATTTGAACTCCCGGAGTCGAGATTCCCGATTGGCACCTGTATTATTTCTTCCTTGTTCCCATATTTTGCAGAGGACACGTCAGGCACAATTCAATTTCCTGCAATCGATTCTGTAATTTTATTGGTGCAATATGCGAAAAATATTATTTTTGAATTCAAATTTTAAATGATGAGGAAGGCAAATGGCGCGCATACTTATTCTTTGTACCGGTAATTCCTGTCGCAGTCAAATGGCAGAGGGCTTTTTGAAATCGTTCGATCCCACCCTGGAGGTTTTCTCAGCAGGAACCGCTCCTTCGGAGCGAATCCATCCTCTGGCTGTGCGGGTAATGCACGAAATAGGAATTGACATATCTACCGGGTATCCCAAGAATGTTGATAAGTTTCTGGATCAAGCGTTCGATTACGTCATCACCGTTTGCGATAATGCCCGGGAGAGTTGCCCCGTTTTTTCAGGAAAGGTCAAAGAACAACTGCACATTGGTTTCGAAGACCCCGCCGAAGCCACAGGAACCGAAGAGGAAGTGCTGGCGGTTTTTCGGCGTGTTCGGGATGAAATCCGGCGGGATTTCTACCGGTTTTACAAAGAGAAGCTGCAACCATGAATCCAATAGAATTCTCACTGATATTCATTTAAAATTATATAAAATATAGCTATTTTTAAACCCGAGACTCACAGTTAGTTTTTCGTAATCTTTTTTTTTGCAATAATTAGCTTTAAGTAAAAATTGGTACATTGTCATTACAAACTCATAATTGTAGGCTTTTCGGTTCCTATGGCTTAAAAAATGGTTAGCGGTTCGGCATGGATTTTGGTCATCCCCCACCGTTTTCATCCTTTGCTTTTCCATTTTACAACCTTAACTCGTCGCAATCTCTCCATGGCTCATTGCATTGTCAATATTTTCAATTTTGAATCCGGATCATCAAGACGATTAAAGGTCAGAGCCTTAAGATGAGCTTCCAGGTCGAACTGAATGTTTCTTTTCAGTGCTTCACTGGCAATAATCCGGCTCATTTTCAGTTCTTTCCACAGTTGCATCAGAACCCAGATCTGGCCAAAATCTTTGACGCCATCGATATCTCCTTCCAGGCTTTCCAGCGTCAGTCCCTTGAGAATCAACAGGTTGTTAAGGAATTTTTCCACATCTTTTTCCAGGAATTTATCCCCAGATGCAGGAAGATGTAGTGTCGTACCTTACCACCTTTGGTGCGATAGGATTAGGCGATTTGAACCGTTTTGTGCATTTTTTCGTTTCTTGTTGAGCCGCTAATTTTAATAAACATAACCTGATATCATAATTCTCAGATTCAATGACAATGGGTATCTCATTTAGAGTATAGGCCGCCTCAATTTTTTAAAGATAGGCATCTTTGTTGCGGGTATTTTAATAAATACTGGAAATTCGGGCTATTGGGGAAATAAATAATTGTCAAACTCGGTTTAAAAAATCTCCTCCTTCTCCTACAAAACTAACATACCTCATCTCCAAATAAATCCCTCATCTCACTTCACAAAAATCATAAAAATGGCTGGAGTACCAGTAAAAACTTGAAAATAATAATTTGTTCTTTTAAATTGGAACGAACAAAAGCCGAAGGAGGAGACGATGAGCAAAACGTTACCGCTGATGATCTTAAGTATTTTTGTACTGGCCTATGGGATTTTTGCCGCGGACACTCTGTACACCGAAACGTTTGCCAATGGGAGTCTTCAGAACACCTGGTATGCCGGTTTTAATACCAGTGGTGTGGCTCCCCTGATCGAACCGCACATGTGGAGCGGGAATCCCAGCGGCGATGGCTGGGTAGGACGCCTGACCACCAACCGTCCGGATTCCGGGCAGGTGGGTGAAAATTTCTCCGGTACCGGCACCTACACCGATTTCTACTTGGAAGCGAAATTTTTCCTCCCCATCGATCCCACATTCATGGGAGTGGAATATTACGGACTGGAATTTCGCGTAGATTCCAGCGGATTAAGTTCCGGCTACCAGTTCCTGGCGAATTTCAATTCCATGACGCCTCGCTTGCGTTTCCGGAAGCGTCCTTCGGATTCACCTGCCACACCGGTGGCAATAAAAGATTGGATGTCCAGCGAAATTCCCGGGGGCATTCCCAGCACCAGTGGCTGGCACAAACTGGCCGTGAAAGCCGTGGGGAACAATTTCTGGTTCTACTTCGACGACCAGGAACTGCCCGGCTGCCCGTACAGCGACACCACCTCCAGTCCCCTATTTACCCAGGGATTCATCGGGGTGTACACCTTTTATCTGGATTTTATGGGGTACGATACTACCAACCTGATTGTGGATGACATTTACGTCATCTCCACATCCAGTGCCATTGAAGATCCCACTCCCACAGTGAGCCAGGACTTCCAGCTCCACCAGAACTTCCCCAATCCCTTTAATCCCAGCACGGTCATTGCCTTCGATATTCCCCGCAGCAGCCAGGTAACCATCGAGGTCTTCGATAACCTGGGACAAAAAGTCCGCCAGTTGGTGAACCGTTTCTACAACGCGGGGCATTTTCAGGTAACCTGGGACGGAAAAGATGATTCTGGCAATGATGTTCCCGCTGGCATCTACTATTACCGAATGACGGCTGGGAAATTTCTCCAAACCCGGAAAATGCTTCTGGTGCGTTGATTTCATCCCACGTTGCAGGACTTTCCCCTTTGCGGCGGAAAGTCCTGCTTTCTCCATGACCAATAATTCGCAATTTTAATCCGGAAGACACCCTTATCTGCGAATGAGAATGAATTCTAACAAATTGCCTCAAAACAAATCCGGTAAGATAAAACAAGGGCAACTTTCTCCAACCACAATCTCTAAAAATGTTTTAGAAGCCAATACAGGAAATGATTCTTCTTGTTCCGGAAAAGATATTACCCAAATCACATTAAACTTATTCTTCCAGAGCGAGGAGTCAACAATTCAGGCACCATAAAATTTACAGATTTGCCCGTATCAAAGAAAGTAAAGCGCACCCGGCAAATCGGGTCTATTCAAATGGAAAGAATTCAAGAAACGACATCATCTGGTTCAAAACCAGTGCTCACAGCTTACCTGAACTTAAAAAAAGCAAATGCCACCGGGCCCTACCTAAACAGAGGTAAGCGCTCGGGTGAAAAAAACACCGAAACACCTGAACGTTTAAGACAGAGGACAATATCCATGAAGTTTTTCACGAAATCGGTATGTTCAGGTCTTCTCATCTTATTACTTTTCATCACCACTTCCCTTCTGGCGGGAACCACCGGAAAAATTCGGGGGCTGGTTCTGGACAGTGAGACCGGCGAGCCGCTTCCCGGGGTCAACATCCTGCTACTCGGCACCCATTTCGGGGCTTCCACAAACGAAAACGGGGAATTCATCATTCTGAATCTTCCCCCGGGATATTATGACGTGGAAGTCTCCATGCTGGGATATCAGAAAGTGGTCAAGAAGCAGGTGCAGGTTCGGGTGGACCTTACCACAATCCTCACCTTTCGCTTAAAACCCACTGCCATTGAGGGAGAAGAAGTGGTGGTAACCGCAGAACGTCCCATGGTGCAAAAGGACATCACCTCTCGCCAGGCGTATGTGGATGCCAAAACCATTACCGAAATGCCGGTGAAGGATTTCAAAGATGTACTGGCGTTACAAGCCGGGGTGGTAAAAGATGCTTCGGGTCGGATTCACATCCGTGGAGGGCGAAGCGGCGACATCGCCTATCTAATAGACGGCGTGTATATGGACGATCCCCTGCGCGGTGGTTTTGGAAGCGAGGTACTGGAAAGCAACCAGAGCCGCCAGCAGATTGGTGCCAACCTGGGACTTGCCATCGACGAAGAAGCCATCGACGAAATGGTGGTGATTAGCGGTACCTTCAACGCCGAGTACGGCAATGTGATGTCGGGAATCGTTAACATTGTGACCAAAGAGCCCTCGAAGCGATATACCGGCAAACTGGAATTTACCTCCGGTTATCTGAATCGCTCACCCTACCGCCGAAAAAATGCTATTGTAGAGGACAAAAATCCGGTGGTAAATGCCGATACGGGCGAACGCCTGATTTTCTCCCCACCCTCCCAGCCCTTTCAGGGATATCCTACCCTCGTCCCCTGGCCGGGGCAATTTCAGGGCTCTTTCAGCGGTCCCATCCCCGGGTTGCACAAACTGGCTTTCTTCCTCTCGGGTAAATATTCCAACTTGGATTCGCACCTTCCCCACGGATTCAATCTGGACCGCAGCTACTTTGCCAAGTTCACTTTCTTCGCTTCTCCGGCACTCAAAATTCATTTCACGGAAAATTTTAGTAAACGAATTTTCCAGGTGTACAACCATGCCTGGAAGTATCTTCCCCAAAACCACAGCATCAACAATCTGGATCAACGCCGCCACATCCTGAATGTGACCCACACCCTCTCCCCTCGCCTGTTTTACACTCTGAACCTTTCTCTGGCCGACCAGCGCAGCACCTACGGGGTGTGGGATTGGGAACACCACCGCTTCAAAGATCCCGATACCGAATACCGCAAGGGGGAACGGGACAACGAGCTGGAATTCTACATTCGGGGGAATGAAGAACTGTACCTGCACACACGTTCTAAAATCTATTCCATAAAAGGGGATTTAAACTACCAGTATGGCATTCATCACGAGTTTAAAACCGGATTCGAGGTGAAACAGAACGACCTTTATTCCTACAAACGGCTGGAGCCCTGGCCGGATGAAGGAGGAGCCAACCGCACCATCACCTTCGACAAAAAACCGCTGGAATGGGCAGCGTACATTCAGGATAAAATGGAGTACGATTACATCATCATCAACGCCGGTTTGCGGCTGGATTATGTGGATGTTAACGCCCGGAAGTGGGAACGCATCGACGA
Source organism: Calditrichia bacterium (assembly GCA_026991005.1). The sequence continues at coordinate 5,263 of JALXCH010000431.1, forward strand.
CCCCACTTCGCCGCTGGTGGATACCCCACCGCGCTACCAGCTTAGTCCCCGCCTGGGGATGGCTTTTCCCATCACCGAAACCACCGTGTTTCACTTTTCATACGGACACTTTTTCCAGTTCCCCAACTATGCGGATATTTTCACCAACCTGCTTTACCAGAATCCCGAGAACATGGCGGAAGAAGCATTCGTCATTGTGGGGAATCCCGGTGTGAAACCCCAGAAAACAGTGTCCTACGAATCCGGGTTGAAAATTATGGTCGGTTCCAACAGCGCCCTGGAAATTACCGCTTACTACAAAGATCTGGAGAATTTGCTGGGAACCCACTACTACCGAAAAAAGCTCATCTACAAGTATTCCGTATTCACCAATATTGATTACGGCAGTGTGAAGGGCATCGACTTTTCCTGGCGCTACCGGAAGAACCCGTATTTAAATATGGTGGTCAACTATACCTATTCCATTGCCACGGGGAACAGCTCCTTCCCCACCCAGCAAGCTTACAATGCTTACTATGGAATGGAAGAGGTGCACCGGGAGTACCCGCTGGATTTCGACCGACGGCATGTGATTAACGCCAGCGCCACGTTAACCTATCCTCGCCGCCAAACGGCGGGTTTCTGGGAGAAGGCGTTGCTCTCGGATTTGCATCTCAACTTCATCATCCAGTACGCTTCCGGTTTACCTTACACACCGCGGACGGACGACCCCACGCTTTTCATTGAACCCAATTCCGCCCGCCAACCCTGGACTGGAACAGTGGATGTGCGTCTGGAAAAACGCTGGTACCTGGGGGGTGCTCAATTGGGTGTATTCGCCGAAATCACCAATCTTTTCGACAAGCTGAACGCTCTGCGGGTGCAACCGTTTACCGGTCGCCTCTGGGATACGGGGAAATTACATTTACTGGCTTCGGGAACCGATTATGTGCACGACCCCAGCGATGCAGGTCCTCCGCGACTGATTCGAATGGGAGCACTGGTGTATTTTCGCTAAACGAAAAAGAATGTGCAATGTTTAAATGAGGTAAGGACATTCATGAAATACGCAGGAATGAACCTGTTTATCGGCTTATTGATTCTTCTACTCACTTTTTCCGTGAATATTCGGGCGCAGAATCTCCACAATGCCCGTAACGAAGCGCAAATTTTAATGGAAAAATATGGCGAACGATTAAAGGGCAGTTTGAGCAAGCCCACGGCTAAAATCGACCGTGGTGTGGGAATTATGGATCGCGGAGAACTGGCAAATGTGGTGAGTAATTTCGGTATCATCTCCAGCTTTCACCTCTTTGCTCCGGCAATGCACTGGCCCAGCTGGGCAAATTATCGTCATCAATACTGTTTCGGGCTGGAATTGCTGGTGGGTGTAAAAGGCGACGTGGTGACCTCCATCAGCAATATCGGAAGTGTGGCGGAAAACTACGATTGGGAAGCGAAAGACGGTTCTCTGGGCAATCTTTTTTCCGGCGATGTCACCGCTTCCGATGGAACTCCCATCCTGGCCAGCTCCGACAACCCCGCCACCTGGCCCATGGATGCCAGCGGAAATCCCTTCTGGCCGGGTCCCTTCCGCCTGGATCCCGAAACCGGCGAGCAGGTGCCGGACGAATTTGTCTCCGAACGCGATATCTACAGCGAATACACCGACCAGAACAATATGTTTGGACCTTACGGCCTTGAAGTGCACCAGTCCTCGTATTCCTTCAGCCGCTCCTACGCCCGGGACTTTTTGATTTTCGATTTGCAAATTATCAATACCTCGGATTCTACTCTGGATTCCGTTTATGTGGGCTACATGACCGACTTCAAAGTGGATTTCGATGCCCACGACCATTTGCGTTTTACCTCGGTGGAGAAAGGGGGAAAGCGTAACCTGGTGTACCTCTGGGATGCCGATCCCAACGAAGGAAACTGGGACATTACCGGTTACATCGGATTTCTCATGCTTCGTACCCCACAGGATAAAGGCATCACCGATTTTCATTATTTCGACAACATTTACGAACCCAACACCAACGAGCAGTTGTGGGAAATCATGTCCAGCGACACTTCCGGGCGCCACATCACGGTTAGCAATTTCTTCCACGGGGACAATCGTCGCATCGACGATGATGCCCTGGCCGATGACATGGATCCCACGGGCCAAAAACTGGGTACCGATTTTGTTTTCATCGTTTCTACGGGACCGTTAACTGTGTCTCCCCACGATACGCTCCATTCTGCTTTTGCCGTGGTGCTGGGGGAAAACGAAAGCGAGATGCGCGCCAATGCGGAAATGGTGTACCACATGGCAGAGAATAATTATCTGGGACCCAACGCTCCCCGCCCGCCCATTCTTCAGGCGGTGGCGGGTAACCAGCGGGTCACCCTTACCTGGGACGGCACTCCTTCCGAAACCTCGCGCGACCTGCTCTCCGGACTGATGGACTTCGAGGGGTATCGCATTTACCGGAGCGAGGATTTCGGGCAAAGCTGGGGTTCCCCTATTACCGATGAGAAAGGAAACCTGATTGGCTACGTCCCGATTGCTCAATTCGATCTGGATAACAACGTCTCGGGGCGGGATCCGAATTCCAATTTCTTCCTGGGAAGCAATACGGGATTGCAACACACTTTCGTGGATTCCACCGTGCACAACGGGAAGGAATACTGGTACGCCATCACCGCCTACGATCGGGGTGATCCCACCACCGGTGTCCCGGCGCTGGAAAGTCCCATGGGACTTACTCCCGACGAGGTGAATGTGGTTTCGGTGGTACCTTCTGCTCTGGCGTCAGATCTGGAAGTACCGAGTATTCCTTCGGCAGACTCCCTTCCTCCCATTGGAGGCCCATGCGATTCCCGTCTTTCCGTGGAAATTGTGGATCCCACCCGCCTTACCGGGCACACCTATCGCGTCACCTTCAACGATGCCGGTTACCAGTTTGTCGCCGATGAGGAAGGGAATCCCGATACGCTCATCACCACCACGCTAAACCTCATCGATGTTACCACCGGCGACACCCTGCTCTTTAACCAGCCGTTGCTCAATAAAACGGGAGACAACATTCCGGTAACCGATGGATTTCGGGTACTGGCCCAGGATGCAAAACCGGAGGTAACTTTTATTGGCTGGACGAAGGTGCAGGGCGATACCTGTACGTTCGAATGGCGTGCCCATCGCTGGGAGAACTTTGCCAACCATCCCTGGGCAGGACCGGAAGCCATTTACACCAGCGACGATATCCGCTTTACTGTGGACTACACCGGTGGTTCTCAACTAACCTGGTTCGACCTGTATTACGATGAAGTTCTGGCGGACACCATTCATCCGCAAATTCCGTTAAAAATCGAGGTCATAAACGACCCGGAGAATCCCATCGACATTTCCGCAACTTCCTATTTAGGAGAATACGAAATTCAGGCTGATCCGAACTGGCACAATGCCCATTACAGTCCCCTGGGCTGGGATCTGGAGCCGGGCGGCAAAGGGTACAATCCCAACACGCCCCTCTGGGCATACCTCTGGCCGGATATTATCATTCCCGAGCGGGAAATTTACGACCCGCTTACCGGGTACACCCGTCACGTGGGGATTTTTATCCTTACCCAGAACTATCCGGAACAATATCTGAATCAATACGCCCAATGGGTACAACGTACTCCGGTCAAACCCCAGCAGGGGGATGAATTCACCATTCGCACCCGCAAACTGTTTCGCTCAGAAATTTATTATGAATTCACCGTGCCTCAACCGCAGCAGCGGCGGCAGAAGAGCGATTTAAGCCAGATTAAGGTGGTCCCCAATCCCTACATCGTTCGGGCAGGATGGGAGCGCAGCCAGTTCGAAGGTCGCATCCAATTCACCCATTTACCCGGTGTTTGCGATATCGAAATTTACACCACCGCAGGCGACCATGTGATTACCCTGCATCATGACGGATTGTACGATCACGAATTCTGGAATTTGCAGAACAAAGCGGGTGTAAACGTGGCATACGGCCTGTACATTTTCCGGGTCAAAACACCGGATGGGGATGAACATACCGGTAAATTTGCCATTATTCGTTAAAAAGGATAAAAAGGTTCAGGAAAAAGATGAGTAAAACCATGCGCAGATTGGTTGCTTTCTTTGTTATTTTTCTTTGTTTGAATGGATGGAATCACACCGTGCAGGCAGTTACCAAGGCAGGCACATCGGCAGCCCAGTTTCTGAAAATTGGGGTGGGTCCCCGGGCAGCCGCTCTAGGAAGCAGCTTCTCGGCGCTGGCTAACGATGCCAGCGCACTGTACTGGAATCCCGCCGGAATCGCCTGGATGCCCCGAGGGCACATTTTAGCCAGCCACACGGATTGGTTCCTGGATATCCAGCACGATTTTCTGGGTATTGTGGTGCCCATCAGTTCTGCGTCACGCATTGGTTTTAGTTTTACCACATTAAACACGTCTGATATGGAGCAAACCACCATCGAAGAACCGGAAGGGAATGGCATTTATTTCGATGTGCAGGATATTGCCATCGGTGCTACTTATTCCCGCATGATGACTGACCGTTTCTCTTTTGGGGTCACGGTTAAGTTCATCCAGCAAACGCTGTTTAACGAAACGGCACACACCATTGCCGTGGATGTGGGTGGAATGCTGAAAACCGGTTTTAAAGGCATGAAACTGGGCATGTCCATGAGCAATTTTGGGGGAAGAATGAAACTGGATGGGCGCGATCTCATCGTCAGCTACGATCCGCACCCCGATCAGACCGGTAATCCGTTAGTCCCCTCGCGCATGGCAACGGAGAGCTGGCACCTTCCGTCAAACTTTCGCATTGGGCTGGCACTGGATGTAATCGGCACCGCAGAGGGGTTAATTCTCTCTCCTGCCCAGCGACTGACTCTGTGTGTGGATGGGAGTAACTACAACGACTCCCCCGAAAATCTCTCCATAGGAATGGAGTACGCCTGGAACGAAATGTTTTTCTTACGTGCCGGGTACAAGCTTAACCACGATCTGGAAACGGGCAGTGCCGGGCTTGGATTTCAACTCCCCTTCCAGCGCTGGAAAATTCAGGCCGATTACGCCATTACCGGGATGAGTCAACTGGGATATGTTCAACGTATTGCCCTGGGGATTCAATTCTAATTCCAATTTTTTGCAACCACTGAAATTTTAAAAACCACAGAAGACACAGAGGACACTGAAGAAAATGTAAAATGTAAAATGTAAAATGAAAAATATATAATGAGATTTTTATTGATATGAAGAAAAGTTTTTTAACATTGGAAGTTTCGGAGGATGAATATACCGTTAACACGGTGAGAGGCCACGGAGTGGCCGAAAGATTTTTGCACATGGCCTTCAGCCATGGGAATGAGAGATCCCCCCACCTCGTTTACTCCCTGGGGACGGAATGCGAATAGTCCATGAACTTGTTTGTGGGAACCAGATTTACCCCCATCATCTTCACTTTTGCCAAATTATTGATTTAAAACCCTATTTATTGAGAGCCCCTACAAAATACAGTTGTTGTTAATTCGTGGAGTGCGTTGCGGTCTCCTAAAACAACCGTAATTCATGCTTCCCGCTTTCCTTCATTGTCCCCGGCTAATAATTTATAAACTCGCAACAAGGCGAATTCGAAAAATTAATTCTCCAGGAACCTTGACAGAAACAATTTCGTTTGCTATATTGGAAATGGTAATCATTTTCAATAAGGACGATTTATGAAAGGTCGAGGTGGCGGACATCGAGGGGGATGGCAGGGGCACTTCCGGAAAATGGGGCTGCGCTTTACTGAACCACGCCGTGCCATTATGGAAGTCCTCAGCCAGACGCGAGAGCACCTCAGCGCCGAGGATATTTACCTGGCCGTCCATCGGAATTATCCCGCAATCGGTTTGACCACCGTTTATCGGACACTGGAACTGCTGGTGGAAATGGGATTGGTTTACAAAATGCAATTCGGCGACGGACGGGCCCGTTTCGAACTGGCAGCTAATCCCGCAGAATCCACACCTCATCACCATGTGATTTGTCTGCGCTGCAAAAAAATCTTTCATTACGACGATTTAATACCGGAGGATTTAGAGCAGATTGAAACCCTGCGTCAGCGTGTGGCGGAAAAATTCCAGTTTAAAATCTTTAATTTTCGACTGGATTTTTTTGGTCTTTGTCCACAATGCCAGAAGGAATTAAATCATTCACAATCATAATAAAAAGGAGGATATCTCATGCCTGGATTTGATGGAAGAGGTCCTTTAGGCAGAGGTCCCATGACGGGTTGGGGACGAGGTTTTTGTGGTTATGCAGGATATGGCCGGGGTTTTGGTGGCTTTCGTGGCGCCGGATGGGCAAACCGGTTTGGTGGATACGGCTTTGGCCGCGGATGGGGATACGGTCGATTTGGTGCCCCCGGCTGGTGGAATGAAGAAACTTTCTATCCTTCCCGACGGGAAGAAATGGAGTATCTGCGCAATCAGGCATCTATGCTGGAAGAAGAACTTCACCAGATTCGCCAACGTCTGGAAACTCTGGAAAAAGAGGATAAGGAGCAATAAAGGTTACACGTTGTGCTAAAAGCTTTTGTGCAGGATTTTCGCTCAATAAACTCGATTTTGAACGGTACAGAGCGTTCCGGAAAGGCGCAGCGTATTATTGAAATGCCGTTTACTTTTAACGAGATTCTTCGTCCTGCTTGGGCAGGACTCAGAATGACAAGTTATTCCAATAATTGCAAAAGTAAAATTTACTTTATGAGCACAACTGGTAAAAATTTTTAAATAAGGAGGGATGCGCCATGTTCTTTCGTTCCGGCATGGGTGGAATGGGAAGCGGAGGCTACTGCGTTTGCCCTAAATGCGGTTATCGTGCACCGCATCGGCGCGGCATCCCCTGCCAGGAAGAACGGTGCCCACATTGCGGAGCTAAACTCCTGCGAGAAGGTGGTTACCACCATCAATTGTTGATGCAAAAACGAAATAAAGGGTAATCCGTTGTGCTGCCGAATCATTTCTTTTGTATTCGGCAGCATGTTATTCTTATATTTCTATGAAAAAAATCAAATCAGGAGATAGTTCCATGAACGAGATTACCTTCAATTACGAGCACCTCCCCTGGGTGGATGCCAAAGGCTACCCCGACGGTACCAAAATCAAAGTGTTACGGGACGAGAACGGTGCACGGACGTTTATGCTGAAACTGCCCCCGGGGTTTCGGGTGGAAGCACATTCCCACATCTCCACAGAGCAGCATTTTGTGCTGGAGGGGGAATACGAAAGCGGCGGGCAAAAATACAAAAAAGGAACGTATCGACTCATCCCCGCCGAAGCCACCCACGGCCCCTTTACCTCTAAGCACGGGGCAGTAATTCTAGTTATCTGGGATCCCATTAAAAAGAAGGAGTGATTTTCCTGGAATCCATGAGTGAGCATCTTGTGTTTGGCCCGGTTCCTTCGCGCCGGTTGGGGCGCAGTTTGGGAATAAACAACATTCCTCCCAAAATTTGTACCTATTCCTGTATCTACTGCCAGCTTGGGCGTACGCTCAAACTACGGGTTAAACCGGCATCTTTTTATACTCCGGAGACCATCTTTCGGGCGGTTCGCCAGCAGCTCTATCTTCTGCAGAGCAGAAATCAAACGGTGGATTACCTTACTTTTGTGCCGGACGGGGAGCCCACGCTGGATATCCATCTAAGGGAACACATCGCTCAGCTTCGGGAACTGGGTATTCCCATTGCAGTCATTACCAACGCTTCTCTTCTTTTTCTTCCCGGAGTTCGGGAGGCATTACTTCAGGCAGACCTGGTTTCCCTTAAAGTGGATGCAGCGGATGAGAAAACCTGGCAAGCCATCAATCGCCCGCATCATCAATTGCAATTTTCCGAGCACATCCGGGGAATGGTGGAATTTTCTCAAGAATACCGGGGAAAAATTCTCACGGAGACCATGCTTATTCCGGAGATCAATACTACCGAACCTCTACTGGAATCCCTTGCTGAATTAATCACCCGGTTACAGCCGGAAAAAGCCTATCTGGCCATTCCCATCCGTCCCCCGGCAGAAAAATTTGTGCATCCTCCGGATGAGAACACTTTAAATCGGGCATTTCAGATATTCTCTCAAAAGCTCGCCACGGTGGAATATTTAATTGGGTACGAAGGAAACGCATTTGCTTCCACCGGAAGGGTACGTGACGATTTGTTGAGTATTACGGCTGTGCATCCCATGCGCCACGAAGCAATCACGGAATTCCTGCACAAAAACGGTGCTTCTTTCGAACTGGTGAGACAGCTTATCCGGGAAGGGGAAATTATCGCAACCGAATACCAGGGACACACATTTTATTTACGAAAAATAAAGCAATAGTAGCAGCTGTTACATTTTCAGGAAGCAATAAGGCGATTCCAGGAAGCCAGGCTTTGTAATTCTGAAAAATAGGAGAGAAACACCACATCAGTCCCATGCGTTACTTGCGTTTCGGAGACTTTACGATTAACTTCATCAAATTTTTTCGGTATTATCGAGCAGTCTTTTAATGAACGGGGAACCAATCATGAACCTTAATTCAGAGAATCAGAACCATCTTTTTGAATCGATAAAAGAAAAAATCCTTACCCTGCCGGAACAACCCGATATTCCAGAAAATTTGTGGGAGGATTTTCTCACCCTGCGCCGGAAGCTCCAGATATTCGAGCGGGCTGGTTTCCGGGTATTTCCTTCTTTGAAACCCATTTTAAAATTTCTCCCACAGAACACAGACCAGGTACAAATTTTAGTTCCATTTTGTGACTTCTCCTTTTTACCCTTTCTACTGGCGCATTCCGTTTACAATTTTATTGCCTCCAGCGAAAATTGTAATACCATTTATTCCATTCGCAACAGCATGGAGATTCTTCACATTCCTTTTTCCGGGAATTATATCTGTACTCAGGCAACAAACCTCCCTTTCCCCAATGAAAAATTCGATTACATTATATGTAATTATCTCACCCAGAAATTCCCTGATCCCTGGGATATTTTAATTGAATTACAACGGGTGATTAAGAACGAAGGCAAAATTATACTGCGCGATTTCAATCGCAAAGGGATGAAACTGCTTCAGGAAATCCGTCGCAGCGAAGGTTTCTCACCAAATATTAAACGCGTTTCGGTTTTTGAGGTAGCAGAATTTTTCGACAAACAGGATATGGATGTAACCTGCCAGCGCGATGAATTACATGCCACACTGGTGATAACAAACCCCGGTTCAGAATAGAAAAGCATTTACAATTACCTTAATCCGTGAGATTATTTTTCTAACTCTTTAATAACCAAACAACTACGTATAGAAAAAAATCACCAAATTGGTGAAAAGATGTTTTAACCTTTTTAATTTATGCTTATATTCCCATGAAGGCAAAAAGTAAGTAAAAATTATTAGATAGGTAGAAATTATGGGAATAAAGTTAGAACTCACTGACGATGTTATCACCAGCCATTCCGGTTTGGCTTATATTGGAAAGTTGCTAAATGATAAGAAATTTTTTTACGCTATTAATCGAGTATCTTCCATAAAGAAAGGAAGCGGTTTTATTTCGGACTTTGATATTATCAAGACCATGATAGGTTTAATCGCCATAGGCAAGCCGTACTTTGAAGCAGTAGAAGAATATCGA
>JALXCH010000432.1 GCA_026991005.1 Calditrichia bacterium
GGAAAATCCCCAGCAGACCCAGCCCAAATATTTTTCCGGCCACCAGCTGGGTGTGATGCACCGAAGAGAGTAAAATTTCGATGACCCGATTGGTTTTCTCTTTCAACACACCATTAAAGAGAAAGCCACTGGAAGTAAAAATGCTGATGAACAGGAAGAGTACCACAATAATGGGACCGATGTAAGTAATCATAAAATCGAATTCCTGCTTTTGCTCCCCTTGCAGTTGAATTTCCCGGAGGGTCACCGGTTTAAGCAGCTCCTGAATTTTGGAGACCCGCAACCCTTCCTGACGCATGCGTTCTTCCACCATCACAATTTGAACCGCCTGCTTAATGGAACCGATTTGCAAGAAACTGGCGGGGAGCAGAGAATGGAATTCCACAATGCCCCGGGAGAACTCCTCGGGGTCGATGAGGAGATATCCTTCCACCACCTGATTCCGCAGCAAATTGTCCGCATTCCGAATGATTTCCATTTGCCAGAGGGAATCCAGGTGAGCGCGTGCTTTCTGGTAATCCAGTTGCGCCAGGTCGCGCGCTTCCCGGGTGGCGGAAAGCTGCTCGTAGGTCTCGCGCAACAGGCGCTCCCGCTTGCGCGTACGCGGCTTCTGAAAAATGTACTTACGGCGCTCTTTTATTTTATTATAAGCATCCTGTAAGCTATCCAGTTCGTGTTTCATGCGGGCAATCTGCAGAAAACGCTCCTTCATTGCCGCAGAAGTATCCGTTTTAATGGGCAAAATACGGATGGGCACTTCGTCCGGTTTTTCGGAATTCAACGTCTCGAACCGCTTCTGGATTTTCTGGCAGATGGTGGTGGAATCCAGCTCCACGCAACCGATGTAGTGCGGTTTGTTGGAATCGGGATTCTCCAGAAAAAGGGTGGGGAAAAGAATCATCAGCGCAAAGAGCAACGGCGAGACAAAGGTCGCCAGCAGAAAACTACGCGATTTGAAGGAGCGAAAAAATTCCCATTGTGTAATGACAAAAAAGGCTTTCATAATCAACGTTTGTGTATGGTTTGCATGAAGATATCGTTTAAACTTGGTTCGTACAACTCCAGTTTGGTCACATTAAATTTTTCAATGATGTCGCGAAACACCTCTCTTTCCGGTACATTATCCTCCAGGTAAATTTGAGCACGATTCCCTTCCACAGTAACTTTTTGCAGATTTTTAATTTCCCGCAGTGCTGCCAGATTATCGGGAGAGTGTACCACCACAATCTTCTGGTGAAATTTTTTCCGCAGTTCCTCCAGCGTTCCCCGGAGCACGGTTTTTCCTTCATCCAGCATAATAAAATAGTCGCAAAGGGCTTCCGCTTCGTTCAGTTGATGGGTGGAAAGCAAAATCGCTTTGCCTTCCTTACGGAAAGTGCGAATTTTCTCCCGTACCAGCTCCTGATTCTGGGGATCCAGCCCCCAGAACGGTTCGTCCAGAATCACCAGATCAGGATTGTGAATGGTGGCTACAATGAATTGGAGGCGCTGCTGCATCCCCTTCGAGAGATGATTGACCGGCGTATCCACATAATCCACCAGATTCATGCGATCCAGTTGTCGGATGGCTTCCACCTTGCTTTTACTTCGGGGCATGTTCTTCAGGCGAGCCATGTAAGTGAGCACATCAATGACCCGGTACTTCTGGTAAATACCCCGCTCTTCCGGGAGGTAACCGATACGGGTGCGAATCTTGCGGTTGATTTTCTGTCCATCGAAGGAGATTTTCCCCTTGTCGGGACGGAGAATATCCAGAATCATGCGCAGCGTGGTGGTTTTCCCAGCGCCGTTGGGTCCCAGGAGTCCCACCACCTGTCCCGATTCCACAGTAAAAGAGAGCTCCTGCACCACCGGTACATCCAGAAACGACTTGGAAACATTGTCCAGCTCTAACTTCATACACAACGTCCTCATTCAATCCGGCTTTATAGATTTGCCGTTTCCGGGAAGGAGAGGAATGTAACCTGCCCGGACGTGCGCTGTACCAGTTCCTCTTTAAACCCCTGTACCCGGGAAGGAAGCAAATGAATGTTGGCAACCATTCCCTCCTGGGTCGCATCCTCTTTAATTCTGCCCCGGTATTGATGAACCAGGTGCTGAACGCGGTTAATCTGAGAAAAAGGATAAGCCACGCGTACTTCCACTTCGCGGAAACGTTTCACAATGGAGACATTCCGGATGGCCGCCTCGGCGGCTTCTCCGTAAGCCCGAATCAAACCGCCGGTTCCCAATTTGGTTCCTCCGAAATAGCGGGTAACCACCAGAACCACCTGCTGGAGCTGGTATTTGTCAATCATGGTTAGAATGGGTTTACCCGCCGTACCGGAAGGCTCGCCATCGTCCGAGTAGCGAAAGGTTTGAGGATCGAGGCGATAGGCGAAACAGTTGTGGGTGGCGTCGTGAAAAGTGCGGCGGATGTCGGCGATAAAATCTTCTGCCTGCTGGCGCGATGCGGCAGGCGAAATGGTTCCAATGAACAGAGAACCTTTAACTTTTATTTCTGCACGGGCCTTTTCGGACACCGTTAAAAAATAGTCATCCGTTCGAATTTCAGATTCCGTCTTTTTCATCGGTTGAATTTACGGAGTTCTCCCAATTCTGTCAAGCGCTTCCCGGGAATGGAGCGTGATGCGGTTGCTACGCCGGTACATCCTGTTTTAAGGGGTGTCCACAGTATTTACAAAAGCGGGCATCGGCATCGTGACCCGATGCGCCACAACCCGGACACCGCCTCTGTCGGCTCTTCTCTTCCTGGCTGGCTCGTGCCGCTTCCACCGTAACAATCCCCGTTGGCACAGCAATAATGCTGTAACCCAGAATCATCACCAGGGAAGAGAGCGCCTGACCCAGCGGCGTTTGCGGGGAAATATCCCCGTAACCGACGGTCGTTAAGGTAACTATTGCCCAGTAAATACTACGGGGAATGCTGGTAAATCCATGTTCTTCCCCTTCAATGATGTACATCAGGGAGCCCAGAATGATGACCAGGGTAAGCACCGTGAACAAAAACACCGTAATTTTGCGCTGGCTGGCTTTTAAAGCCCTCAGAAGCAAACGGGCTTCGCCCAGATACTGCACCAGCTTCAGCACCCGAAATATGCGCAACACCCGCAACACCCGAATAACCGAGAGGTAGTGACTTCCGGGAAGCAAAAGTCCCAGATAGGTCGGTAAAATGGCCAGCAGATCCACCACCCCGAAAAAGCTGGTGGCGTACTTCGCGGGATGCCTGGCACAATACAACCGCGCCAGATATTCTATGGTAAACAAAATGGTGAAAAGCCATTCCAGCCCATTGAACACTCCCAGGAACTGCTGATGAACCCGATTGACGCTATCCAGCATCACCACCAGAACACTAAGCAGAATGGCAGCAATTAACACAATGTCGAACGCTTTACCGGCAGGTGTGTCCGCCTCGAAAATGATGATGTACAACCTGTGGCGAAAGGAAATGTGACTTGTATTTTTCATTCCAGGTACAAATTTTTATCGAACAATTATTTACCTGTTAAAACGACCGGTGAATTACCAGGAAGCGATAGTTTTCCGGTTTACGTCTCAAAAAATATGGTTAATAAATATCGCCATAAATATTTTCTCGGTAATTCCGATTCTTTCCCGGGCAAATAAATTAGCTTGAATCCGAATGAATAACATACCTACTATGAATCTGTACTACCCTAGCTAAATAATATCGCAAATAAGAAACACCGATGTTTCATTTTCTCATAAACTCAAATAATTTAACATGGAATGAGGAGTGATTCCAACTGAACTTCAAATCACATGGAAAAGTTTTTCCATTAGCTGGTTTTTTAAGCATAAACTTAATTTAAGCATGTCTCTACTCATACGCCTTTATTTCTGGAATTTTAATTTAAAAATTATTTCGCTTGGATGCGGGGGAAAAAGGTGTTATACTGGGAGCGCTTTTAAGAAATTCCCGCCCTTACAGTTCCTGTCAGTTCGGTAATTCTTGAAAGAGTTAACTGGTTTAATTTTATTTTAATGTTAGGAGACGTAATATGTCTAATCGAGTAAGTGGTGTCGTCAAGTGGTTTAACGACAGCAAAGGTTATGGTTTTATCTCGCGTACTGATGGCGAGGATGTGTTTGTGCACTATAGTTCCATCCGGGAAAATGGCGGTTTTCGCAGCCTGGAAGAGGGACAGGAAGTGGAATTCACTATTGGCGAAGGAAGCAAAGGACTTCAGGCGCAGGACGTAGTGGTTTTATAACACAACCATCGTAAACGAGGGTGTGCGCAAGTTTGAAAATATTTTTCATTGAATAACGAAGCAACACCTTTTCCCACAGATTGAAAGACGGCACCTTCACGTGCCGTCTTTTGTTTTGAGCAGAACACCTCTTTATCTCATTCGCCCTTACTCCTTTCAGAAATGGATTCCCCGGCTGCTCAGCCTCCATTCTTTCCGATTCAGGAAAAAAGACCCAAACCCAGCAATGCTACCCCGGAAAGCAGCAAACCGGTAATAAATGCCATGTATGCCCAGCGCACGTATCGGTATTTTTTTAC
>JALXCH010000433.1 GCA_026991005.1 Calditrichia bacterium
ACAATCACATTCACTCCTACCAGCGGTTCCCCGGTTTGTTTATCGGTAACCCGACCGGCAATTTTCCCGGTGTTTCCGGCAAAACCAGCAGCGATACTTAACAACAATATGGCAAAAATGTAGATGCTTTGTCTCACGGGTTGCACAGCACATCCCTCAATTTTATGGTCAAATCATTTGTTGATTCCTAAACTGGTCAACATTTGCGCCGCCATGTCCTGGGCATCCTGATAGCGAATGAAGAACATGGGAAATCCCAGTACAATGGCGTTAAAACTGGTGCCGTAGTAACGCAAGCCGCAGGGATATCCCCGGAAGGTAGGAATTCCGGTCGCATCGTCGTTGCGGTAGCGGAAGATGGCATCGGTGAACCCGGCTCGCCGCGGCATTACGTTAATGTAAGGAAGCCCAATAACCGGCACACTGGTAAACCAGGATTCTGCCAGCTTTATCGAGTCCACACTAATATCGTTGTACCCGGCGTATCCAATAGCACCGTTAAAATCGGCAATGGGGGCTGATTCATCCGCCTGTAAGATGTGCAGGTAATCGTGAATGAAAGAACCTTCTTCGAACGTTTTGGGGAAAGGCTCGGCGGAAGCGAAACTCTTCAAAATCCGCCAGCCACTCATAATAAAATCGCCCCCCACGTTCATGTAATCGATGATATCATCGATGTGCTGGGGAAGTTTGTGTACATCCTGTTCGTTGGTGTACAGATTGTCTGCATGCCACACAATGACCTTGTACTGCCTCATCAGCTCCTTGCTGGGCATGCCGTGGCGGATGAAATCCCAGGCATCGTTGGTCTGGAAAATATGGGCGTAGAAGGAATCCACTTCCGCATCATCGTAAATAAGACCAATGTTGGCCAGAAGCGATTCGTCTGTTTCATCGATAATCAACACATCTTTCTGGAAGGTGGGCTGCACCAGCTTTACGTGCACCGTATCGCCCACCGGATCTACCAGATTGGTATTATCCCGGCAGGTCACACGGATGATATGTTCTCCATCCATGGGCTGGAAGAATTCCGGCGGAATGTAAAGCGAAGTATCGGTTGTCCAGGTCCAGTCGCCGTCATCCACCGCCCAGGCATATTCCACTACCTCCCCATCCTGATCCGAAGCATGGTAAACAATCTGGATGCCCTGCCACCAATCGGTGATGTGATCGATAATGAAAAACTGCTCGTTTTCCCGGGGAGAAAGAATCTCCGTCACCGGCGGGTAAGTTTGTACGGTGTAAAACCGTTTTTCAGCGGGAGTCGGATCCACATCTCCCACATTATCCACTGCTCGCACCTGGAAGGTCTGGTAATTCAACTCATCGCTGGATTCAAAAGGGATGGTGATGCTGGTAGCTTCGGTTTGCACCCAATCATGGTACACCGTGTCCTGTTTGAACACATGGTAGGTAATGTACCGATACTGGTAGGCCACGATAAACCCATCATTGTCCTCGCCATCCCAGTGGAGGGTGACCAGCGCAAACAGCGTATCTCCATCCACGGGAATGTTGGCCAGCGTGGTGTTGGGCGGTTCATTGGGTCTGGGAGGACTGGTGGGTCGTTCGCAGGCAAAGAACACCAGGCTCACCATCACCATTCCTATTAAAAAGATTCGAAATAAACGTGCCATAACGTTTCCCATTTCGTTAAAGCCTATTCAAAATATTGAACACCGGTTATTTTTACCCGGGGCGAAAACTGATAGGTATCCCGGTAGCGGCTAATGGAACGGAACGGTTCCAGCATGACCTGAACTTCCGTTACCCGGTTCTCGTACACCGTAAATTGTTTTTCCAGCTCGACAAATAATGAAGAATCCTGCGGCGCCTCCACTTTGATTTCATCAAAATTGCTGAATTTTAGCACCGTGGCTTTCATGCCAAATTTCAAGCGATTGTAATCCTGAGGCGGCACGTAGGATTCGAAAATTGTATATGAATGATACTGATTGTTTTCCCGTTTAATCAAATTGTAGGTAATGTCTTCCTGTTTGTAACTTTTGATAGTGGGATACAGAACAGCGTAAGCACTATCCCGATACACTTTTCCTTGAAAAATGGTGACTCCGAAACTATCACTTTCTCCCACGGTAAACGTATCGGTCACAATCACAATGGTGGTATCCGAAGGATCGGATACCAGAGTTACCCGAAGAATTCCGGGTGCCGGGGAAGGCTCGATGTTACTACAGGTTACAAGGAAGGCCCCCAGACTCAACACAAGGAGGAGAAAAACCAGTTCTTTCACACATTTTTTCATGGTTCAGGAACCTCATAAAGGTTAAACATCGGGGAGCCGCCCGAAACGACTCCCCGGAATCGCCCAGAATTATTTCATGAGGATCATCTTGCGCACTTTGTTGAATTTTCCGGCATGCATGCTGTAGAAATAGACGCCGCTTGCCACAGGATAACCGAAATCGTCGGTACCATCCCAGACCACGGCATGGTGTCCCAGACTCATTTTTTCATCCAGCAGGGTTTTTACTTTGCGACCCAACAGATCGTACACCACCAGTTTTACCTTTTCGTTTTTCGGCAGGGTGAAGCGAATTTCCGTACGCGGATTGAAAGGATTGGGATAATTCTGGCTCAATTCGTACCGCAGCGGTACATTGGGATTTTCGTCTTCGATATTCACGATATTTTGCAGCGGCAGGTTCGCAGCGGGATAGTTGTATATGTTGATATTGTCCAGATAACCTTCGTAATAGGGCGGATAATCGCCGTAGGCAGCTTTACCGATACGCAGCGGGGATTGAGCAATGATGACGGGTACGTCGAACGCCGCATATTTCTGCTCAATCACCTGATCGTTCTCATCGGCCAGACGCAGCACCGCGTAGTAATTGGTGGTATCTCCCACCGGCGCACTGCGCACTTCGTAAATCACATGGTACCAGGTGTTCAGGTGGAGGGAATCATCCAGCGTGATGGTAACGCTTCCATCGGAACCGGCGTACAACCTGCTATCGGGATTGAAGCGCACCTGGTAGTTATTCGTCCACCAGGTTCCGGCATCGTTGGGTCGGTTAATGATACGGCAATAAGTGTGGATGGAATCGGCGTTCATCCAGAAATCCACACAGAATTCTTCACCGGAGAGGAACGGCGAATCCACTTCCAGATAGCTGCTGTCCCCTTCCAGGTAGATGGAATAATTCCCCACTGCGGCGTTGCTGGAGTAAGTGGGATTCCCCACTACCGTTACGGGATTGGCATAGACCGTCGTATCCTGGGGCACGCCACTGCCTTCTTCAAATCCCAGCGCCAGAACCTGAGTTTGCGGCTGGTACACACCAAAGGAGAAGTACACCGAATCCGTTTCCGCCGTTTGCGGCTGGGTGTAGCTCAATCCCTGATTGTCCGTCGCTTTCACGTAGTATTTTACGATGCTACCAAAGGGTTGCTGAGGAATGGCAGCGGAGAAGGAATCTCCGGACACCACCGTCATGGGTACCGATGTGAACGTTTGCCCGTTATCTACGGAATAGTACAATGTTGCTGTTTGAATGGTGGTATTAAACAGGGTGAAGATGTGCGCTCCAACTTCGTATTGAGTAACTGAGGCCGGCTGGTTGGGCAACACCGTTACCCCGGTAATGATGGGAGGAATAGGAAATTCGCGCACCACGTTGCTGATGCGAATTTCGTCCACAAATCCATCCAGGAAGCTGTCGTCGCCACCGCCTGCATAGCCAATGTGCAACGGTTGGTTGGTGGTGATGGGTGTGGGATCGGCGGCACCAAAAGTCAGGTAATCTGCAACGCTAAACGCTATCAGTTGTCGGTTGGCATCGTGAATGATGGTGAGCAGAAGATGTCGGGTCGTGTCTCGCACAAAAGCCAGATGGTACCACTGTCCCGGAACCATGGTATTGTCCGGAGAATTGGCCTGGGGCCAGGCATCCTGGGAAGCAGTATGGTACCCGCAGCTAAAGAAGCGGGAAGAACCCCACATTTCGACAAAATAATTGGGACGCCAGAAAACTTCGTCTCCGGTCTTAATCACCAGACGCGGTACCCAGCGCCAATCGTCAGGACCGGTTCCAAAAGTAAAGATGTTAATCCAGCCCTCAATGGTCCAATCGCCGGTTAAATCCAGATAAGAAGTATCTGCCACGGTGACATAGGCAGAATCGCTCTGCGAGTCGTTATCGATGCGCAGGCATTGCCCCAATCCGGATACCGGGTTCGGCAGAAAGTAAAAGTTGCTGGCATCTCCATGAAACACCCCGTCTGCGGAAAGAGTGGACTCGTTGTTCAGGTTGCCGTCGAAGTGCATTAGCAGGACGGTATTTGCGTCCACCGTGTAAGGACCTCCGATTTGCTGGGCACTGACCAACCCCAGAAACAGCAGGGTTAGTCCCAAAACCCAGACAACTTTGAATTGTTTAAACAGACTCATAACGACCTCCTCTTAATTTGGTTTATGAGGAAATTATTTGAGAACACCATGTTCTCCGGTCTTTGTCCTCCTGATAAAGAACTCTCCTCTCCGAAATTTCTTGCTTTTGGT
>JALXCH010000434.1 GCA_026991005.1 Calditrichia bacterium
ATTAAATCCGCAGGCGCCTGGCAGGTATGGTCATCACACGCCTGGTAACTTACCTTACCGCTTAACTCCACCTTCTCCCCGGCGAAATCCGGTGAAACGGTAATGGTGGTAAACACATACACCGTACCTTCGTAAACCGCCAGCGGCGTTTCGGAAAAATCGAACTGCTTCATTTCCGCTTCGGGATAGGTCATCTTCCCGAAGGTAATTCCCTCAATCGGCTCAAACTCCACCACAGTGGGAATGAGATATTCCGCAGAGGGTACATTGGCATTCACATGGTACGGTGGATTAATCGTCAATTCCACAGCCAGAGGAGTACTCTGACCCCGTTGCAATTTGTTGGTGGCCGAGTAAACCTTCACCGAAAGAATCTGATCGGAATTCTGAGCTTGAATTGAAAGAACCAGTACAAGTAGCAGAACGAGGAACGAAACAAACCGGCTCATACATTCTCCTTTTATTTTAAAAGACAAATAACCAATAGCTTCATATGTACATCGTAAATATTTATTTTAAAGCGAAAATGGTGAAAATACAAACAGGGAAATTTTTTGTTCCGGCTAAATTCCCCCTGTGACTTTTTTTACTTCCAGTAAAGGTGAGGTTCCCGGAAGAGTCGGTTCCTGCACCCCGGCTAAAAAGCTTCTGTTAATATGACTTTTCCTTTCTAAAAAAGAATTTCCCGGATGGCATCCGGTTTCCCCTATCCTGGTACAAAGTGTTGAAACAAATGATTTGACAGCAGAAACAGAACGCCATTAATTTCGGGATGGAAAGGGATTGAAAATTCGGTGAATGAAGCGTAAGATGCCCGCATTTATTTCGGTCGGTTTGCGTGATTTTGGGGAAAATGAAGGAGACAGGGAAGGCAATTTGTTTTTTTCAAAAAAATGAATTGAATTAACGCATCTGCACAGGAAAGGGAGACACGATGAAGCGCATTCTATTCCTGATAATTCTTGTGGGATATTCGGTAATCTGGGGTGCCCGGGTGGACACGGTGGCGATACCCAGCCGGGAAATGGGGAAAACCTATTCGGCTATTGTAGTGGTTCCCGAACAGTATTTAGATACTGAAGAACGATTCCCGGTGGTGTACTTGCTGCATGGCTGGAGCGGTGGTTACCGCGACTGGATGCGGCACACGGATTTAGCCCTTCTGGCCGATCGCTACGGATTCATCCTGGTGTGTCCCGAAGGCAGCTACGATGGCTGGTATGTGAACAGTCCCATCCTTCCCGAATTTCAGTTCGAAACCTACATTTCCCGTACGGTGGTGTATTACATCGACAATCATTACCGCACCGTGGCTTCCCGGCGGGGACGATTTATTACCGGATTGAGCATGGGAGGGCATGGCGCGCTTTCGCTGCTCTGCAAACACCCGGAGTTGTACGCTGCTGCGGGAAGTATGAGCGGGGTGCTGGAACTGACCCCCTCCACCGAAAAATACGGGTTGGGGAAACTGCTGGGTCCCTATCAGCAATTTCCCGAACGCCGGAAGCAAAATTCCGTGCTCTATTTGATTGAGCGATTGCAGGGGAAAAACTGCGGCATCGTGTTTGATTGTGGGGTAAACGATCCCTTTCTGGAATCCAACCGCAAAGTGCATCAGAAAATGCTGGAGCTGGGAATTGCCCACCATTATTGCGAACGTCCCGGGGGACACAGCTGGGAGTACTGGGTGCAGGACTTGCCCCGCCATTTGTTATTTTTTCGGCAGTGGTTTCAGCAGCACAGCCGGTAATCCGAATTTTTCTATGGGCTCCGGCTAATGTTTGAAAAAACCACCTCTGGAAAAACGTGGTAAAAAATTCCAAATTATTTCAGTCGTCCCTACGGGACGTGAAAATAGGTGGTGTGACCTCTTTCCCATGGCCGGAGGCCATGGGCTATGTGCAGTCGGCCACTCCGTGGCCTCCCATCCTGCCAGCTGATAGTCTCTCTAATTTTAAAGGCTCCATTCTGGTGACCTGGAGTATCTAATTTAAAAACATCATTTTTCTTTGTTGGCACAAACCTCCATTTTTCATTTTTCATTTTTCATTTTTCATTTTTCATTTTCCATTCCCTTCTGCGCCCTCTGCGGTTTTACAAACGCGGTGACTTCTTCGGTTGCAAAATTCCTAATTCACATTTATTTCTGTCGTCCTTTCAGGACTAAAAAATGGTGGGTGGGTTTTCCTTTCCCCATGGCTCAAAGCCATGGGCTAATATCTTTCGGCCACTCCGTGGCCTTGTACCCTGCCGAAGCAAGTATTTTATTTAATCAAGTGGTTTTGTTCTGTTCATTCTGAAAATAAACACCAACGTTTGCGCTTTCATTGGGATTTATTCTTTTCCCTATGCCCTATGCTCTATGCCCCAGTCTTTTTTCTGAGTCTTTCCCCAGGATCGGTACCCGACTGTGCCCTCTGTGGTTTTACAAACACTGTGATTTCTGCGGTTAAAATCCCCCGGTAGGGAAGAATTCTTCAACCGGTTTTTGCTTTACCCCGGGAAATTTATTATACTTTCCCAAATTCAGGAGGCCCCGATGAACAGAGTTGTTGCCAGGTACCTACCGTTCTTGTTGCTTTTAGGCATTTTAGGAGTCGGGCTGGGTCGCAATCCGTTGATTTTCTACTCCACGTCACCTCAGATTGTCCAGAAGGAATTGAACCTCCGGAACAAGCACCTTCCGGTAACCCGTAAAATCATTCCCTTAACCGGGAAATACCAGGTGTTCGACGTCCGGAAGAAACGCCGGTTAAGTAAGGTGAACCTCCCTGCCATGTACCGTTGGGGGGAACCGCTACTCTTTCGGAAAACATTCCCTCCCCTTCCCCCTTCCAATAATCATTATTTACTCCATCTGGAAGGGGTCACGGGGCACTGCACGGTGCAGATAAACGGAAAAACCCTGTACCAGGGGGAAAAAAATTTTTTACCCATAACCATTTTTGTCCCGGGGGGCTTGCTTCAGGATAGCACCAACCGTCTGGACGTCGAAATTCAACCTTACCAGGGCAGAACCGGAGAAGTTCCTCTCTGGATCCCGGTGAACCTGCCCGCGGTGAACGAAGGATTTCCGGGATTGATTTACCTGGAAGAACTTCCACCGCTGTTCATTTCTGCGTTGCAAATTTCGGGCGACACGCAGAACGATAGTTTATTTTTACAGGGACGCGCAGAAGTGCGGAGCTCTATGCCTCTTCCTCCGCAGCTCAATTTCACCCTTCTGCTTACTCAGAACGGAAATCCCGTTTTCCGGCAAACATTCTCCCGAAATCCGGATACCACCCGGACCACGCTCTCCGTGCCCTTTCGAGTGGCGCTACCTCCATTGCCCGCCTGGAGTCCCGAACAACCTCACCAGTATCGGGTTCAGTTTCAAGTATGGCAAAACGATACTTTACAGGATGAAGTGCAAAAAAACTGGGCTTTACGCACTGTGGAAATTCAGGAACATCGGTTCCTCCTGAATGGAAAACCGCTGTACTTAAACGGCATAAACTATGTGTATCAGAACGTGCAGGGATTGCGATTGTTTGATGTTCGGCTCATGCGGCGGGATTTGCAAAAGATAAAAGAAATGGGGTTCAACGCGGTGCGTGTCGGCTTCTATCCTCTCCCGGAACCGTTCTACCAGTTAACCGACTCGCTGGGACTACTCTGTTTACAGGACATGCCGTTCATGCGCATTAAATATGCACTTTCGCGGGATTCGCTCATGGCCGAGCGGATTAAAAATTATCTGGAGGATTTTTTAAGACAGGCTGCGGGCCATCCTTCGCTAGTGGGAATCGGGATGCACGGTTTTCCCCGGGAAGTTCAGGGCTCTGCCGCCTCGTTTCTCCGGGAGCTCATCCATTCCATCGAAAGACGGGGAATGTTCGCCTACCTGGATTTCCCCTTCCCGGAGATGCTCCGCTCCACCAGCGACCAGTTGCAGATGCTGGAAGTGCTTTCGCGTAACGCCTTAAAAGAAGCACTCCCACTGTATGCCAGAGAAATAAATCCCCACAATGCGGTGGTCTTTTCCGGCCTCTCCAAAGCCATTTCTTATCGGGTGGACTCCACAGCCATTACCCACGATTTAAAACAGACCGCCGAGCTTTTTGTGCGGTTAAAACAGAAGCAATTTCGGCAGCGACTGGCCGGACAATTCGCCCTCACCTATTCAGACTATATTCTGGAAACCCCTTCCCTTCAGGCAGGGCCCCAGAATCGCTTTCGCACCAACTCACTGGGCCTATTCACCCTGAAGCGCCGGATGAAACCGGAAGCTCAACACATTCTGGATATGCGTCCCAGCGAACTGGCCCAAATTCACCCCACAAACGAAAAGAAAAATTTCGGGACGGTTATTTTTATTCTGGTGGGGCTGATTAATTTCCTGGTGTTCATGGTGGTTTACCGGGGTATGTACGAATTCCGGCAAAATGTGCACCGCGCCATTCGGCGCCCCCACGGTTTCTTCTCCGACCTGCGAGAACGTCGCATCATTTCCTACGGCGAAAATTTTTACCTGATGTTT
>JALXCH010000435.1 GCA_026991005.1 Calditrichia bacterium
GTCATAGCCACGAGCTTTAGCTCGTGGATCACTGAATATCTCTCTCAAAATAAGGCTTTAGCCTAAAATTGGGCTAAAGCCCAATTTTTTGTGTAGATTTATGTTCCCCGAGCTGGAAGCTCGGGGGCTATGTTTTACTTTAAACAACAATGAATAAATATTCCATTGACACTGCATTTTTACACAGCCTCTAAAAGCTCGTGGCTATGGAAAAAATACTGGAAGTTGAACTTATTAAGTTTTACTTTGAATTTTAAGGTTTGTGAAATTACAAAGTAACAAAAATATTCTTTTATTGTGAAATTAATATTAAAGACGTCTCTTCCGTAGAGAAGTACTAAATTCAGTAAGGAATACAAATAACAACAATCTCCTCCACTCGCAGAGTCCCATAGTCATATTGGTAAGATAGGTATACGGCTATTGCTTCAGTTTTAAACAAATATTATGGTCTATAATATTCATGAAATTGATTAAAAATTCTTTTGAATTTCATTTTCACACAGACTCTTCTAACTTGGGGAACTTAAAATCTACACTAAAAATTGGGCTTTAGCCAAATTTTAAGTTAAAGCTGATTATGAGAAGGTTTCAGTAATTCATGATATTCCCATGGGAATTCTGCCCGCTCATCTGCTAGTCCGCAGGATCCTATGGATAGACAGACACCTTATCGGCAAGCATGTTGTGCATTCTCTTGTGAAACCCGTGGATTGCATAAAGCCCCACACCTTTTCGGCTTTAGCCTAATTTAAAAATGAATAATAAAATTTTTTCGGTGTTTTACAAAGGCATGAGATTTTGGCAGAATTTTAAATAAAAAGGAGGGAAAAATGCCTTTTGTACGCATCTGGGTTCATTTGATCTGGTCAACTAAAAACCGGGAAAGAATAATTACTAAAAAGCTGCGCCCTGCATTATTAAGTCACGTGAAAGAAAATGCTAAACAAAAAAATATTTTTCTGGATCAAATCAATTGTGTTGAAGACCATTGTCACGCGTTAATTTCGTTAGGAGCTTCTCAGACGATTAGTAAAGTGACATTTTTATTAAAAGGAGAATCATCGCACTGGATAAATGAGAATCGATTAACTATGGGAAAATTTGGATGGCAGGACGAGTATATGGCTCTCTCTGTTAGCGAATCTCAAGTTGAAAAGGTGAGGAATTATATTAAAAATCAGGAAGAGCACCATCGGCGGAAGTCATTCAGGGAAGAATATGAAGAATTTATAAAGAAATATGGATTTAAGTACTAACAATTTGTTTTGTAAGAAATTATAGAAAAAATTTGAAGGATTTTGATTGGGGTGTAATTTAGTAAATGGATTGCCGCAAGCTTTTTGCGCAGCATCTTTCGGATTCGCTCATCCGCAGGATCCAGAGGAAAGAGCCCTGTGGGGAGTATTCCCTTGGAAATATCGTGGATTATGAAATTCTCTTCCTCTTAAAGCAAGTTTTAGCTTAAAATTGGGCTAAAGCCCAATTTATTTCTTGGGTCATAGGATCCCCGGGCTCGAAGCCCGGGGCTATATCTGGTTTTATTTCTGTGCGGTAGTTTTTGCAATATAGCCATAATCTTCATATCAGAATCCTTTGAATGCGCTCATCCGCAGGATCCAGCATACAGAGCCCTGCGAGCAGCATCCCTTGGAAAACTCGTAGATTACTGAATTCTTCTCTAAAAATATGTTGTAGCCTAAAATTGGGCTAAAGCCCAGGTTTTTAGAGTGTTTCCCAATCCCCGAGCTGAAGCTCGGGGCTATGTTTGTTTTTATTTCTGTGCGGTAAATTTTTCAATATACCCTGGAGCTTCTTTCTCAGAATCCTGCTGATGCGCAGCATCTAGCGATTGATTGCGAGCGAGTGGAGGAGCATCCCATAGCTCTGTACCCGTCCCGAAGGGACGGAATGCTACTAGCCCACCAAATTTATTTGTGGGAATAGATTCTCGAACCCCATATTTACCCGTCCCGAAAGGGACAGAATGAAAAATATTGCTATATCATTATTAGCGTTCCCTGGCAAATCCGTTTTCAATTGTCCTTTCGGGAAACAAATTCTGTTTGATGAGTATTTCTCACCCATCCCATCCAGAAGGAACCATCCGGGAACGGGAAACTCTCAGATATTTAAAAATAGGGACTATCCAACAAAATGCTGTAAAAAAGCCCGGGGCTATATTCTCTTGTTATCGGAAAAATTTTCAATTCGTTCCATCCCCAATTATCCTTACTTCCCCTCCAGCTCGGGGGCTTTCAGCAGGTAGGCGTAGATAAAATCATCAATCTCACCATCCATCACCCGCTGGATGTCGGAAGTCTCGTGACCGGTGCGGTGATCTTTTACCATGTTGTAGGGATGGAAAACATAGGAGCGAATCTGGTTCCCCCAGCTAATTTCGCTTTTGCTCTCTTCTAATTCCCGCTTTTTTGCTTCTTCCTCTTCCAGCTTTTTCTTGTATAGGCGAGCTTTTAGAATCTTCAGAGCGTTGGCTTTATTTTTGTGCTGGGAACGTTCACTCTGGCAGGTGACCACAATTCCGGTGGGCAGGTGGGTAATGCGCACCGCCGAATCGGTACGGTTCACGTGTTGCCCACCCGCACCACTGGCGCGGAAGGTATCGATGCGCAGGTCGTTGGGATTAATCTCGATGTTGATTTCCTCATCCACCTCGGGAATCACAAACACCGAAGCAAACGAGGTGTGGCGGCGTCCGCTGGCGTCGAAGGGAGAAATACGCACCAGGCGATGGATACCTATTTCGGATTTCAAATACCCAAAAGCGTAGTCCCCTTTAATTTCGATGGTGGCGCTCTTAATCCCGGCTTCTTCGCCAGCCAGTAAATCCAGAACTTCCGCTTTAAACCCGTGGCGGTCTGCCCAGCGCAGGTACATCCGCATCAGCATCTGCGCCCAATCCTGACTCTCGGTTCCTCCCGCCCCGGGATGAATGGTAAGAATGGCATTTTTGCGATCCTCTGGTGCCGAAAGCAATCCCTTTAGTTCCAGATTCTTAACCTGTTCCAGCAGGGCTTTGCTTTCCTGCTCCAGCTCCTTTAAACTGCCGTCGCTTTCCTCTTCTTCAGTTAACTGCAGCAGAACGCTTAAATCCTCCGTTTCCTGCTGGTATTGCTTCCATTCGTTGACAATGTCGCGTTTTTGGCTCAACTCCCGCAACAACGCCTGCGCCCGTTCCGGATTGTTCCATAAATCCGGATCGTTGGCATCTTTCTCCAGTTGGGCGATCTCCTTTTCCAGGCGGTCGATGTCAAAGATAACCTCGGAGGTTTTTTAAAATTCGTTCCGCTTCGTGTATTCGATCTTCAATGATTTCTTTCATGGCACATCTCCGTTTCGCTTCCGGGTTAATCCAGCGAGATTTCGTAAATGGAACGAATGTCGCAATTTTCGAAATAGTGGTTAAGAATTTTCCGCCAGTCGTAACCTTCCAGCGCCATCACTGCGGCACCCGTTTTACACATGCCCACACCGTGACCCTGTCCCGCACCTACCAGCGTGAAGGAAATAGGCGTACCCACTTCATCCATCTCTTTTTCCACAATGAAGCAGGAGCTTTCCAGATAATCGGACGAGAGCGCTTCCCGGATGTTTAACTCGCCGCGAATGCGGTAATTTTTCAGGCTGCCGATGAGCTCGATTTCTTTCAGGCGTCCGGAACGTCCCCGGCGCAACGGTACAATATCGAACAGAATGCCAATATCCTCGCCGGTTTTCTTGCGGATGATCTCCTCCAGTTCCTGGCGGGAATAGTCCACTTCCCAGCGGAAATATTTTTTATACTGTTCCAGCGAAGGGGGCACTGTGCGTCCTTTCAGGTTGCACCAGGCATCGGGACGGGAAAGAATCCAGTTACGCACGGTATTCTCGTCCTGCAAGTTGGTGAACTCTTTGGGCACTTTGACCCAATCGTACTTCCCTTTGAATTGGGGAGCCTCGTCAATTTCCCATACTCCGGTGGCGTCCTCGGTGTGCCCGCCGCAAATCAGATTAAAATAAGCATCGCAGATGTTGTTGCGGTTGGTAAAAATAACCTGCCCCCGCGTCTCTTCCACCGCTTTCTCAATGTTTTTATCCTCAAAATCTTCTCCGTAATACCGCAGGCAGTGTCCCCAGTCGCACATATCGTAGGGGTCTGCCAGGTGGTTGTGTTGAACCCGCGCCAGCACCTCGCTGCGGCACACAATGGCCAGACTTTTGCTGAATTCTACCGGTAGATCGGTGCCAATTTCCGAGTACACTACCCGCTTCAGGTACGTCTCCAGGGGAATCTCGCTAATGGCCATCAATTTACCCGAATTATCGATGCGAAACTCAATGGTGCCCTGATACACCCGTTCCACCAGATGCTCCTTCTGATGCACCTCGTCGTACTGCCGGATGTTGTAGAGGTGAATTTTGGTCTCCACCTTTTCCGGAACCAGTTTAAACGCCAGTTCCTCCTCACCGGCATTTTCGTATTCCGCATCAAAAAATTCCAGCACTCCCTCCGGTT
>JALXCH010000436.1 GCA_026991005.1 Calditrichia bacterium
TCCTGGATGGAAATTGAAGTAGCCATTGCAATTCTGGTACTTCAGATAGTGGTTTTTCGCTGGATAGTCAACCGCATGCCCGTGCTGAGCGAACCTCCAAGCTGGGCACAAGAAGAAGAATCCAGTAAAACAATAGAACCCGTTAAAATTGAAGAGGAGCAAGAACAATGGAAGGTTTCCATTATGTAAACTTATTCGCCACAAAAGGTATTGAATATCTTATCGTCATCGGATTTCTCATCGTCTTCATTTTATACTGGCAGTATCTAAACCGCCCAGCGCGCACCAGAGCTTCTTTAGCCTCTCGGACTATGCGTACAATAAATAATTGGTTTACTCTGGTGAAAAATGCCTACTACCACCAGGGACATAGCTGGGCAATTCCCGAAGCTTCAGAAATAGTTCGCGTAGGAATGGACGATTTTGCAATAAAATTTTTAGGTAAACCGGATGCCATCGAACTCCCTGAAGTTGGGTCTCATCTGGAACAAGGTGAAATTGGCTGGCAAGTCCAGCTCGATTCTAAGAAAATTCCCATTATCTCTCCAGTGGAAGGAGAAGTTGTTGCTGTTAATCAGGAAATATTGCAATCCCCGGAAAAATTGGAAAAAGACCCGTACCGGGACGGCTGGCTTCTTAAAATAAAAGTGCCCAGATTAAAACCAAATCTACGTAACCTTCTTACCGGCAAGCTGGCGGTTTCCTGGATGGAGGATACAGTTCACCGCTTGCATCAACACATGGCGGGCGAACTGGGTATGGTCATGCAGGATGGTGGTCTTCCCATCTCGGGATTTGCCCGAACGCTGGCACCGGAAAAATGGGATGAACTGGCTTCGGAATTTTTTCTGAACCGTTGAGACATCGCATCCATGTGCCCGCACCTAAACTGCTCTTACGGTGCGGGCATTTGCAACAATCGAACATTTTTAAAAATAATAGGCGACCATGAAAGAAAATATAGAACAGGGCACAGACCTTCGTTGCATCTGGATGACAGCAGGAATAATAAACTACAAACTTTGCGACCACGATTTCCACTGCGATACTTGTGAATTTCATAAGGTCATGCAACGCATGCTACCACATACCAATCCTCCTATCCTCGACACCCCAGAATATCCTGAAAATCCTATGGTCAGCCAGTTAATTGATGGATATCTGCACCACTTATTTTCCGATTGCAAAATCAGTCTCGATCGTTTCCAGAATTATTCCCATTTATGGTTCAAAATCGAATCACCCCAGGTAGCTCAAGTGGGTATCGATAAATTAATGATGAAAATGGTCGAACCGGTGAGTCGCATCATCTTACCCGAAGAAGGGGAAAACTATCGTCCCGAGCAATTAATCGCCTGGGTAGTACGGCGGGAAGATACTTTCCCGCTTTACACCCCGGTTGCCGGGAAAATTTCGCAGATCAACCCTCTTTTTCATAAAAAAGGATTTCGATTTATTCTCGATCGGGAAGAATACTTTTTTAAAATGGAAAATAAAGATATTGAACGAGCCATAAAGAACCTTTGCTCAGATGTTCTGGGACTGGAATGTTACAGTAAAAAGGTGAAATTGCTCCGAAAATTTCTGCTCCGTCGTTTTCAATCGGAACTTCCGGAAAACATTGGTTTAACCCTTCAGGATGGTGGGGTGTACCATGATGATCTGGAGAAAGTACTGGGAAGTGCTCTTTTTAAAAAATTTGTAAAACAACTTATAAAAGGAGGTTCCGGAAATCATCGTTCATTTTAAACCTGGAATCCATTAATTTACACTACCATATTGACCTTCCAATCAGATAATTCAGACCTCCATTTTAACAATTAATAAAAGGAACTAACAAAATTTACACAAACGAGATTCTTCCGTAAACTACTTCAGTGAGTAATCACCAAATCCTCTGCTTCAATCATTTAATTGCAGGAAAGTCAATTTTTCATAATAATCTCTAAAAATCATTAGCAGTGGTTTTGATTAATACCAGAATATACAGAAAGAAGTGAAGTCATTAAAATTTGGTTTTAGTTTCACTTTTTCCTTCACTCATAATGCGCTTTTTGAAAAAACATGAGTAAACGAGAAGCAGCACCTACATTCTTTTTTTTTGACTGCACATCGGAAATACCCAAAATACTCAATAGAAATATTTCTAAAATTACAAAGTGAAATGAGATGGTAACTTTGATCCGAACATATTCGCTATTTTCCAAGAAACCACACTAAATCGGGTAAGAGAAAACTACAATGGTTGGCGGTTATGCTCCTTGCGGCTCCCAATTCTGCAATTTTTCCCAGCAATCTTTGCAGAAGCGACTGCTTTTTAGATCAATGTCCTCTACATATGTCGAGGAATGCATCACACATCGGTAATCCACACAATGAACCAGGCCAAATGTATGACCAAGCTCATGTAATATTTCCTTTACAATGCGCTGATATAGAAGCGGTTTATTTTCTGGTAACCCGTAAAACCGAGTATCTAAACGATGGGTGGAAACTAATGCTCCCTGACCGTGTAACTGTGCTTCTCCGAACAAATAGGTTAAAATTGGGATATAAATATCCACATCAGTAATTCCTACAATTCTCATCCCATCGTCCGGAAGATGTTTCAAAAGGTGAGATAAAATTAAAGTAGAGTGATATTGGTGTCGTTCGGAGGAATAAAAAATTTTTAAATCCAATTTCAGAGAAATACATTCGTAGCGGCAGGGGAGATAATAATTGAGATCATTTATTATACTTTTGCAACGATTTTTTAAATATCCATTAATAAACGCCACATAAACTTTTACTTTGCATGTCGTCATTTCAAAAGAAATCAATAGGGTACCGGATTATTTATACAAAAGCAACACTTTACATTCCGGGACTACCATGGGAAGGCAAGGTGTTAACGTGTGATACCATATTTTTTCATTTTATTATAAAGAGTTACTCGATCGATTCCCAGCAGACTGGCTGCCCGGGTTACGTTTCCACCGGTTTCTTTTAAAACTTTCTGAATATGTGTTTTTTCCAGTTCCATTAAACTATACACAGGCTGGTTTTCCTGTTTATGATTATTGACCATAAGGGGCAAGTCCTCCAGCGTAATCTCCGGTTTTTTCCCCACCACCATAGCTCGCTCAATGGCATTTTCCAGTTCCCGAACATTCCCCGGCCAGGGATAGCGCAACAGAAGCTCCTCAACTTCTGGAGAAATTTTCTTTTCCGGTTTCCCCATAGAACGTGCATATTTGCGGATGAAAAACTTTGCCAATGGAATAATATCAGCACGTCGTTCCCGCAATGGAGGAATAAAAATCGTAAACACATTTATCCGATAATACAAATCCTCTCGGAACTTTTCCTCTTCTAATAATTTTTCCAGATTTTTATTGGTAGCACAAACCAACCGGAAATCCACATAAATTTCTTCATTTCCTCCCAAGCGGGTGAACCGTTTGGTTTCCAGCACTCGTAAAATATCCACCTGCATTTTGGGAGAAATATCGCCAATTTCATCCAGAAAAAGCGTCCCGCCATTTGCCAGCTCAATCTTACCTTTACGGCGATACTGAGCACCGGTAAACGCTCCTTTTTCGTGACCGAACAATTCACTTTCCAGAAGGGTTTCCGGAATAGCACCGCAATTCACCGCGACAATAGGAAAATACCGACGCTTACTATGGCTATGGATGGCTCTGGCAATTAGCTCTTTTCCGGTTCCGCTCTCGCCCCGGATGAGTACCGTAGAGTCTGTTTCGGCAACAGTATAAACCATTTCCAGCACTCGCTTCATCTCGTCACTTTCGGCTATGATTTCATCCACATCACTCAATTCAGAGATTTTCTCTCGTAAACGCTGGTTCTCATCGGATAGATGTTTTTGTTTTAAGGCATTATTCACCAGATTCGATAAATCATCCGGGTCGAACGGTTTCGTAATATAATCAAATGCTCCTTGTTTGAGAGCCTTTACCGCCGTATCTACCGAAGCATAAGCGGTGATAATAATTATCATGGCATTGGGATCAATCTCTTTAATTTTCCCTTGAAGCGTAATGCCATCCATCCCCGGCATTTTAATATCCAGCAGAATTAAATCATAAGGTCCCGAATGCATTTTCATCAAAGCATCTTCTGCACTTTCGGCCGTCACTACCTGGAACCCATCTTCAGTAAACCACTCTTCTAACGAAGCCCGTACAGATAATTCATCATCCACGATTAAAATTTTATATGGTCTCATTGTTTCACCCTGTTAGTTTATGTGTTGTAATTTTGATGGGTTTCATTTTGTTCAAATGGTAGTTCAATATAAAATGTAGTCCCCTGGTTTGGTTTTGAATCCAACCAGATAACACCTTTATGATGTTGCACAATTCCGGAAAGGGAATTATTTAATTCATGAGCCACCGTGGCGGCCATTTTTCCCAGAGAAGCCACTTTTTCCACCTGAAGCATCCGATCATACGCCTCCTTCAAATTCGCTGCCATGTTATTAAAAGAATTTGCCAACATCCCCAATTC
>JALXCH010000437.1 GCA_026991005.1 Calditrichia bacterium
CTACGAGCGGCGCGGAGGTTTCCCGTTACCGGTAAAATTGGTGTAATCCCGGGAAATTCGATTTAATGGGACTATTTTCTCTGGTACAATTCCTCCAGACGCTGCAATGTTTGCTGGTAAGCTTCCTCCGTAATATCGCCAAAATGGTACAGGCGTTTTAAAATTACTTTCGAGCGCCAGAGGACGGAATAATCGACGCGATTTGGTTGCATCCTTTTGGGATTAGGAAGCACAGCCGCCAGGCGCACCATTTCGTCTAGTGTCAATTGCTGCGGTTCCTTTTTGAAGTAAAACCGGGATGCTGCTTTTATTCCAAACACCCCCTTCCCCCACTCCACAATGTTCAGGTACAATTCCAGAATACGCGATTTTCTGAGCTTCTTTTCCAGCTCCCGGGCAATAATCCATTCTCTTAGCTTACGCTTAACACTTTTTTCCCCACTTAAAAACAGATTCTTAGCCAACTGCTGGGTGATGGTGCTACCGCCCCGTAAAAACTTTCCGCTCTTCCAGTTCTTCTGAAAGGATGCTTTTACCTCGTACCAATCAATGCCATGATGGACGTAGAACGAAGCATCTTCCGCCAGAATGATGGTTCGTTGCAGTAAACGGGGAATTTGCGAGAGAGGAATCCACTGGTATCGGATAGGACGTTTAAACGTTTCGTGAAAATGTTGCTGCCGTAAGGCAGTAAGCTCTTTGCGGGTAGGATGAAATCGTTTTAAATAACTGACATCGGGTCGAGTGGAATAGAGGTAAATTCCCCATATCATGAAAAGAACAAAATAACTTACAATCCAGGCAATACTGAATTTTAAAAGAATTTTTGTTTTCATTGCCAGGGATTATTCTTCCTGAGAAAGTTCCAGCAAAACACCGTGCAAACTCCGTGGGTGAACAAAAGCAATTTGTTTACCACCCGCACCCTTTCTCGGTGTATCATCAATTAAACGGACATTGTTTGCTTTCATTTTGGCAAGTAAAGCGGAAATATCATCTACGCTAATGGCAACATGATGCAGCCCCTCTCCCCTTTTTTCCAGAAAAGAAGAAATGGGAGAAGTAGCATCCAGCGGTTCTAAAAATTCGAAATGCGACTCTCCAATGCGATAGCCCAGCACCCGCACTTTCTGGTCTGGCACTTCCTCTTCGTATTCCGGTTCCAGATCGAAAATGGTACGGAACAATGTACGAATGGGTTGTAGCGAATGTACGGCAATTCCAATATGATCGATTTTGCGTATCATACCTGTTAACGCCCTCCAATTAACTCATGCGGTAATTCGGCGATTCTTTGGTGATGTCCACATCATGAGGATGGCTTTCGCGCAGCCCCGCACCGGTGATTTTAACAAAACGAGCATTTTCTTTCAGTTCCGGGATGGTTCGACACCCAGTGTAACCCATTGCCGCCCTTAGTCCCCCCACCATTTGGTAAACGGTTTCACTTAACGGCCCACGATAGGGTACCCGACCTTCAATTCCTTCGGGAACAAATTTCTCGCTCTCCTTAACATCACTCTGGAAATAGCGATCTTTGCTTCCTTTTTTCATGGCGCCGATGGAACCCATTCCCCGCACCTGTTTGTAGCGTCGTCCATCCAGCAGAATGGTCTCGCCGGGACTTTCTTCCGTTCCGGCAAACAATCCTCCAATCATCACCGAATCGGCGCCGGCCGCAATGGCCTTGGGAATATCCCCGGTAAACTTAATTCCACCATCGGCAATAATGGGAATCCCGCTCCCTTGCAGTGCCCGGGCTACTTCCATAATGGCTGAAATCTGGGGCACCCCCACACCGGTTACCACCCGGGTGGTGCAGATAGATCCGGGACCAACCCCGACTTTCACACCATCAACACCGGCATCCACCAGCGCCTGTGCCCCTTCGCCCGTAGCCACATTTCCCGCAATTAAACTCACATGGTCAAACGTGCGTTTGAACTCCCGAACTATATCCAGTACACCCCGGGAGTGGCCGTGTGCCGTATCGATCACAATGACATCAACTCCGGCACGAATCAGCACTTCAGCTCGAATTAAATTCTCTTCTCCTACGCCAATAGCCGCTCCAACTCGTAAGCGCCCGTGTTCATCTTTACAGGCGTTGGGGTATTTTTCTCGCTTCTGGATGTCCTTTACGGTAATTAAACCTTTTAACTCGTTATCTCCATCCACAATCAGCAATTTTTCGATTCGGTGTTTCTGCAGAATGCGTTTGGCTTCGTCCAGGGTTGTTCCCGCCGGAGCAGTGATTAAATTTTCACGACGCATGAGCTGAGAAATCGGCCGGGTTAAATCTTCTTCAAAACGTAAATCCCGGTTGGTAATAATTCCCACCAGTTTTTTGCCCTTAACAATGGGAATACCGGAGATTTTGTAGTGTTTCATCACCTTCAAAGCGTCGCTAATGGGGCGATCCGGGGTAAGGGTAATGGGATCCAGAATCATGCCGCTTTCGGAGCGCTTTACCCGGTCGATTTCTGCCGCCTGCTCTTCCGGGGAAAGATTTTTATGGATGATGCCGATTCCCCCTTCCCGGGCCAGCGCAATGGCTAACTCCGATTCCGTTACTGTATCCATGGCGGCGGAAACGATGGGAATATTCAATCGGATTTGTCGTGTTAAACGGGTGGTGACATCTGTTTCTCTGGGAAGCACCTCAGAATATGCCGGTACCAGCAGAACATCATCGAAAGTTAATGCTTCATAAAGAATTTTTTCCATGGGTACACCTGTGTTTTAATAAGCGCCAAATTTACACGGTAAATTTCCCGACGCAAGAAGAAAAGATTTTTCAGGGAAATGCATTTCAATAAAAGCTCCCCCCTGCCCTACGGATTTTAAAAATAGCTGGGATTCACCCCGGAAAAAAACTATTTTTGCACCTTACATTCGCTAAAGGGAGAGGAAAACAATGCCCGAGATTACCGACATTATTTTCGATTTAGGCAACGTACTGGTGGAAATTTACCCCGAACGCGCCATGGAGCGTTTTGCGAAACAATGTTCGCTTCCTCTTAGCGCCATCCGCACCGTTTTTCTGTCTCCCCTTCATTTAGATTTTATGGCGGGTAAAATTTCGCCCGAGGAGTTTTACCAGAAGGTAACGCAACAATATTCCTGCCCGATTCCCCGGGAAGAATTTGTGCGTTCCTGGGAATTGGTGATTGGCCCGCCCAAAGATGGAATAGAAGCATTGATTGAAAAATTAGCCTCCCGCTACACCCTGTCCATCTGTTCCAACACTGATCCCTGGCACTGGGATTATGTGATACGTCGTTACGGATTTGTTCGGCATTTTCAGCATATTTTCCTCTCTTACCAGCTGGGGTACAACAAACCTCATCTTCGGGTATTTGAACAAGTATTGCAGCAACTGAAACGCCCCAGTAATCAGGTTGTATTCATTGATGATTCGGAAGAAAATATCCAGGCAGCAAAAAAAATGGGGATTCAAGGCATTGTAGCCAATTCTGCCTCACAGATTGAAGAAAAATTGTCTCAATTGATACAATGGTAAAAGTGCCAGAAAGATTTTATCGGAATATAACAGCACGACGAGCTTCGGAACCGATTTCAACTCCGGAGTTGTCTTTAAACGTGATGCGATAAATGTAAATTCCTGAAGAGAGTTGATTATTCATCCGAAAATCGCCCCAACTAAACCAGTTCTCACCGCTCACCACATGTTTCTCGGTAACCACTACGCGCCGCCCCAGAATGTCGTACAGTTCGAACCGTGCCGTACCTTCCGTAGGAGCAAAAAATTTAAATTTCGCCTCGGTATTCCCTATGGATTGCGGATTGGGAAGATGTCCGATGATATGAAAATCTCCATCCCCATTTGTAGGTGGCTGGGGAACGCTATCTGAAAGCACCAGTCCGGAAAAAATTGCTCGGATCAACCAGACCCCATCGGCAGGTTCTCCCCCCAACTGGAAGTGGGAAAGCGGGTACCAGATTCCGCTTTGTTCCAGGAAACTGTAACCGGGGGTATTGGTATCTTCGTAGCCCAGTCCCTGCTGGGAGGCGTGCATTTCCAATCCCACAAAGATCAAATCGTCTTTATGCAAATTTTCGATGGGTTGCGGTAGGTGGTATTGAACCCAGCTTCCGCCCAGGGAGATGATGGTATCTTTGGGTGCCACAATATCCGAACCCGGCAAATTGTTCTGATCGGAGCGATAAATGTGAATCCTCACCGGTTTATCGGGTGTTACGTTCCAGAATTTAATGGTTTCAAGAGCAACGCCACTATCGGGAATAGTAAATTTATTGGCGGCAGTTCCGCTGAACAAAAGATTGATGCCCGGTTGTCCGCTGTCGTATCCCAGCTCAAAATACTTAAGTGAATAGCGGGCCACAGCCTGGTACGAAAAGCCTGCACTGTTTTCCAGACCAATTAGAGCCAACACATAACTGTTGTTTTCATTGAAATCCGGGGCTTCCAGAACGGGCTGGGTAATTTCGGAAATCTGTGGTGCAGTGGGAGC
>JALXCH010000438.1 GCA_026991005.1 Calditrichia bacterium
AATTCCAGCAAATCATTTTCCAGCAAAGGCAACACTACCTGAGTTTCCGGATCCCCAAACCGGCAGTTAAATTCCACCACGCGGGGACCTTTATTGGTCACCATCAATCCGCAATACAAAATTCCCCGGTAATCGATGCCTTCTTCCTGTAAAGCATTCAGAGTGGGTTCTACAATCTCGCGGATGGCACGTTCTTTCATGGTTCTGGTAAGAACCGGTGTGAGGGCGTAGCTTCCCATTCCTCCGGTATTGGGGCCCCGGTCTCCGTCGTACACCCGTTTGTAATCCTGTGCCGGAGGTAACACCAGATAATCTTTTCCGTCGGTAAGTACAAACAGACTGGCTTCGTGCCCAATCATGAACTCTTCGATAACCACCCGTTTACCGGCACCGGAGAACACATTTTGCACCATCATCTGTTCCAGTGCCTGTTGGGCCTCTTCCTTACCGGGGCACACCACACTCCCTTTCCCCGCTGCCAGGCCATCGGCTTTTACTACCACCGGACCTTCCGGCAGGGAATGGAGATAATCCAGCGCCCGGGAGTAATCTTCAAATGCGGCAAAATGCGCCGTGGGAATCCCGTGTTTTTCCATGAATCGTTTCGCGAAGATTTTGCTGCCCTCTAATCGGGCGGCAGATTGATTGGGACCAAATACAGCGTGTCCTTTTGCTTGCAGGAAATCCGCAATTCCCGCCACCAGAGGTTGCTCCGGCCCCACCACGGTGAATCCAATCTCCTTCTCCCGAAGGAACTGCTCAATGGCGGTAAAATCGGTGAGGGGAAGATCGAGGCACTCGGCATCCTGTGCAATACCGGCATTTCCCGGAATGCAGTAAATTTTCTTCACTTCCGGTGACTGTTTTAACTTCCACACCAGGGTGTGTTCTCGGCCACCGCCACCCAGCACTAAGACGTTCATGCTTCCTCCTACGATTTGCGTGAATTGAGATGCTTCTGCACCATGAAAAGCTCCCGTTCGATCATGAATCGGGTATATTCTTCATCGGAAATCCGCGCTTTTTCCAGCATATTTTCCGCCAGCTTCCACTCCTTCATAAAGCGTAACACCCGGGCGTAGCGAATGTAAATCCAGGCGCGTTGAAATTTATCCGGAATTTCCTCTACTTTCGGAAGAATCTCCCGGTAAATTTGTGCCGCGCGTTCGAACTGCGTTGTTTTAAAATAGAACCGAGCCCGAACATCCCGTAACAGCAATGCCTCAGTGGTGTTGGCAGGCTTCCAGTGGCCCTGGTTCACCTTCGATTCCATTTTGAGTAAAGCAGAACGAGCCCGGGAGATGTTACCGGTAAAAATATCGTTTTCGGTCAGTGTGTAATAATAGAACAAAGAATCGGCGGGAATCTGGCGATAGAATTGCGCAGCATGGTACCAGTATTGGGTGTGCTTGTTCAGGCGAATGCTGGAAAAGTATTTCTGCGCCAGTTCATCCCGCAAATGCAACTTGGTGATGATTCCTTTGTAATAGACCAGTGCAGCCTGGTAAAAAGGGGATTTCCGCACCCCGGGCTGAAGCAACTGGTTTAAAATGTTCTCGGCGTCGGCGTACTGGTTCAACAAATAGTAACAAACCGCCATATTGTAATATTTAATGACATAGATATCCGGCAAGCGGTACCGGTAGCGGTCTTCCACCTGCTGGAAATAGCGAATGGCCTCCCTCACCTGTCCGAAACGGCGGTAGTGGTAGCCCAACACCAGCTTTACCCCAGGATTTTCCGGATATTTTCGCCCCAGCTTCTCGAAATGGTCGAGGGCATCCCACACTTCACCTTCCATAAAATAGCGCAGGGAAGCGTACACAAACTCCGCTTCCGTACGGAAGAGCAATCCGTGCTGCATGGTCTGGCGAATCTCGGAGAGTCCCCGGGTGCGGTCGCCTTCAAAACCCAGAATTGCTGCAAAGATTTTCAGAACCCCTGGCATCAAATCCACAAAGTAATGAAAGATTCCCAACCCCAGCAGTGCATCGGTGTAACCGGGATCGATGGCGACGGTTTGTGCCAGATAATTTTTCCCCTTGCGACCATAGTAATAACCTTTGAGGTAACTGCGATCCACCACATAATAAATGCCTTTTAGCCCGTAAGAGAGTCCCAGGTAAAAATACGGTTCGGCATCATCGGGATGGGTTTTCTGGTACGCTTCGCTCATTTCGATGGAACGATCCAGAATATTTAGCAGTGCCTGTGCCAGGGAGTCGTTGGTTTGATCCTGGGAGTAGTAGAGGGTTAACACGTAAGCCTGGTAAAAATAACCGTGGGGAAGCTGCGGAAACCGTTTTTGCACTTCCTGAAATATTTGCAGGGATTTATCCAGCTGGAAATGATAAAGAGCATCCTTGCCCCGCATTAAAGCGGACGGAAGTGAATCCGGCACCGTTTCTTTTGCCAACAAAGCGGGAACGATCCATATTAGCAGGAAGAGCCAGGAAAATACACGACGCATCAGGTAAGCTTCCCTTTCAATCGTTTAATTTCGTCCCGAAGCTGGGCAGCTCGCTCGAATTCCAGATGTTCGGCTGCTTCCTTCATTTCCTGTTCCAGCCGGGCAATTAATTCCTCTCCGGTCAGGCGATCCAGGTAATCGAATTCCCGGGTTTTACGCTTGGTGTGGTAGCGTTCGCGTACATCGGCAACCGAGGTGGTTTTCATGATTTCTTCCACCGTTTTGTACACCGTTTGAGGAGAAATCCCGTGTTCCCGGTTGTAAGCCATCTGTTTTTCCCGTCGACGCCGGGTTTCTTCAATGGTGCGGCGCATAGACTGGGTGATGGTATCGGCATAGAAGATGACCTTTCCGCGGGCATTGCGCGCAGCCCGACCGGCAATCTGCAACAGCGCCACCTCCGAACGTAGAAAACCTTCCTTATCGGCATCCAGAATAGCCACCAGCGAAACCTCCGGTAAATCCAGCCCCTCACGCAACAAATTAATTCCCACCAGCACATCAAACTCCGCCAGACGTAAATCCCGCAAAATATCCACCCGTTCCAGAGAATCAATCTCGGAATGTAAATATTTGGCACGAATGTTCAAATTTTGCAGGTAATCGGTTAAATCCTCGGCCATGCGTTTGGTGAGGGTCAGCACCAGCGTCCGTTCGTTGCGCTGGATGCGTTCCTTGATTTCACCCAGCAGATCTTCAATCTGCCCTTTGGTGGGACGCACTTCAATTTCCGGATCCAGCAGTCCCGTGGGACGAATTACCTGCTCCACCACCACGCCTTCGCTCATGCGGATTTCGTAATCGGAAGGTGTGGCGGAAACAAAAATCACCTGATTCATTTTCTCCATAAATTCTTCGAACTTGAGCGGGCGATTATCCAGAGCGCTGGGAAGCCGGAATCCGTATTCCACCAGTGTTTTTTTTCGGGAACAATCGCCGTTGTACATGGAACGGAGTTGCGGGATGGTTTGATGAGATTCATCGATGATACACAAAAAATCGTCCGGGAAAAAATCGATGAGGGTGTAAGGCGGTTGTCCCGGCTTCCGCCCGGACAGGTGCCGCGAGTAGTTCTCGATGCCGGTACAGTAGCCGATTTCCCGAATCATCTCCAGATCGAAATTGGTTCGCTGTTCCAGCCGCTGCGCTTCCAGAAGCTTGCCCTGCGCTCGCAATTCTTTCAGCCTCTCTTCCAGTTCCTGGCGAATGGAAATGAGCGCCCGTTCCAGCTTTTCCTTCTTGGTTACAAAATGGCTGGCGGGATAGATAACCGCCTGCTCCACTTCTTCGATAATTTCGCCGCTGGTGGGGTCGAAAAAGACGATTTCTTCCACCTCATCGCCAAAAGTATCGATGCGAATCGCGAACTTCTCGTACGCAGGGTAAATTTCAATCACATCGCCGCGGGCACGAAAACTCCCCCGCTCGGGACTGAGATCGTTGCGGGTGTAATGGATGTCCACCAGCTTCCCGAACAATTCATAGCGATCCAGTAAATCCCCTTTGCGCACCAGCACCACCATGTCCTGATAATCCTCTGGCGAACCAATACCGTAAATGCAGGATACGCTGGCCACAATAATCACATCCCGGCGGGACATCACAGAAGCGGTGGCTTTTAACCGCAACCGCTCTATTTCCTCGTTAATGGAGCTATCTTTCTCGATGTAGGTATCCGTCTGAGGAATATAGGCTTCCGGCTGGTAATAATCGAAATAACTGATGAAATATTCCACCGCATTTTCCGGGAAGAATTGTTTAAATTCCCCGTACAACTGAGCTGCCAGCGTCTTATTGTGCGAAATCACCAGGGTGGGTTTGTTGACATTGGCAATCACATTGGCCATGGTAAAGGTTTTACCGCTTCCGGTAACTCCCAATAAAGTCTGAAACTTACGTCCCTGACGAATGCCTTCGGTTAGCTGTCGAATCGCCTCCGGTTGATCTCCCGTTGGCTGATATTTTGAAACCAGTTTGAATTTTTTCATGGCATTTCCATTAAATCGCTCAAATTTACATTAAG
>JALXCH010000439.1 GCA_026991005.1 Calditrichia bacterium
GCATGTCGTTGGTGCCCAGATAAGCCACCACACCGCCATGGCCTTTAATCAACTTTTTCATATCGCTGTAGGTATATTCGCCGGAATAGCAGGCTTTCACCAGATCGCCTACCGGCACACCGCCGGAGCGTTCGGGGGAATAAGGACCATCGCCATCCAGACCGTTGTTCACATCGATGACCCGCCCCTTTCGATGGGCGCCAACGGTAATGCCGCCTCCCAGATGGGCAACAATGAGATTGGCCTCCCAGTAGGTCTTTCCCAGTTGCTTTGCCGCCTCGCGTGCTACGGCTTTCTGGTTCAAAGCATGAAAAATACTGCGTCGTTTAATGAGCGGCATGCCCGAGAGCCGGGCCAGATCCTGCATCTCGTCCACCACCACCGGATCGACGATAAACGCCTCGCAGCCTAAATTTTGTGCCATGGCATAGGCAATGAGTCCCCCGCAGTTGCTGGGATGGTCTCCCTGCACCCCGCGGCGCAAATCCGCCACCATGAGCTGATTCACCCGATAGGTTCCACCTTCGATGGGTTTGAGCAATCCCCCCCGCCCCACAATGGCTTTGATTTTAGTGGCATCTACCTTGCGTTCCTGCAACATCCGGATGATAATCCCCATCCGGTACAGGTCCTGATCGGACGCTTTATTGAAGCGGGAGAGTTCCTCTACCCGATGTTTAATGACTTCGGTAAAAACTTCCTTCTCCCCCTGAAACAGGGAGACTTTGGTAGAAGTGGAACCGGGATTTATGACCAGTATGTATGGTTCTTCCATCTCTCATTCTCCTGTTTCATCCGGCAACCCGGGCAGCGGTAGCAATAGAAAGGAATTTCGTCTCCTCCGAATCCGCCCGGGAGGTAAGAACAATGGGCACGCTGGCACCAATAATGATTCCCGCCGTTTTCGCACCGGCCAGATAACTCAGCAATTTGTAGAACACATTTCCCGTTTCAATTTCCGGGACGATGGCAATATCGGCATCGCCGCCCACCTCGCTCTTAATTCCTTTGACTTCACAGGATTTTCGGGAAAAGGCATTATCGACCGCCAGCGGTCCATCGATAATGGCTCCTTTAATCTGACCGCGTTCGTTCATTTTAGCAATGATTGCCGCATCTGTGGTGGCGGGCATTTTGCCGGGATTCACCTTCTCCACCGCAGCAATCATGGCAACTTTGGGCAGCTCAATTCCCAGACGGTGCGCAATGGCGATGGCGTTCCGGGTAATGCCAATCTTCTCTTCCAGGGTGGGAGCGATGTTTAACGCCGCATCGGACATAAGAATCAGTTTATGGTAAGTTCCAATTTGAAAAATGCCCAGATGCGAGAGCAACCCGCTTTTCCGCAACCCGGAATCTTTGTTCAGCACCGCCTTCATCAAAGTAGCGGTGGAACAGAGTCCCTTCATCAGCACCTCGGCTTTTCCCTCCCGGATGAGTTGAATGGCCGTCTGTACCGCTTCCTGTTCATCGGGGACGTTTACGATTTCGAACGGGGATAAATTCAGATTGTGCTCTCGCGCCAGCGCTTCCATGCGGGCCCGATCGCCCACCAGCACCGCCGAAGCCAGACCGGCTTCCTGAGCTTTGACCAGAGCTTCCAGAACATCCACATCCTGTGCCACTGCCACGGAAATCACCCGCCTGGGAACGGATTTAACTTCATCTACAAGTTGCTCAAAACTGGTAATCATATTCACATCTCCCGAAAAAAATTACAGTTTCCATGGAAATTTAGAAATTGGTGATAAAATTATCAAGCAATATTAAAATTGGAGATTGAGCCCCGCTGCGGAACAGGAAACCAATCAAA
Organism: Calditrichia bacterium; assembly: GCA_026991005.1. Next base: position 1,814 of record JALXCH010000439.1, read on the forward strand.
CAACGAAATTACGAATGCGGCTGCTGATATGGGACTTGAGAATTTTACTCTTGCCGCAGCGGAAGCTTTTCGGCTACACCTTCCGGCTACAGGCCCGGGAGAGTTTCCATCTGTCGAGGAGAATGGAAAAGGCATTTATCCAGGAAAAAGTTCGGAATAATAACCGGAGAAAAAAGAAAAGCAGCGAGTAACTGAAATTAAAGGGATTTTTTCTCCAATATTCGTTTGATAGCATTTTTAAGGGAGGTCAAATCCGAAGATTTCACAATATACTCTTCGGCAGCCCAGCTTTTGAAATCATCCCGATAGTGGGTATAGGCGGTGTGCAGAATTACCGGAATGCGGCGGTCTTCGTTCAAAATTTCGCGAAGTGCATCCAGGCCGCTCATTCCCGGAAGTTTAATATCCAGAATTACCAGATCCGGGCGGCTGGAACGCACTTTTTGCAATGCTTCTTCGGCATCATTAGCCAGAATCACCTGATATCCCATCTCCTGAATTTCTTCCTGATAAAGCAGGCGCTGGGATTCATCATCCTCGACGATAAGAATTTTTTTCATTTTCCATTCCTCCGCACCGGTTCAGGTTCTTTGTGAATATAGCCAGTTTTTCCCTCTAAAACAATGTTTGAAGGTGACACACGAAAAAAGTCAATACCGCCACATTCCGAACGGTTTTGGCGCGGTAAGTGCCACCACATGCAGAACAGTTTTTTAGCGCACAAAATAAGTATTTTTAGGCAAATGCCACCACCTCCGGAACGGCATTCAAACTACGAGATGAGCATAAGTGCCATAACATGGAGAACACTCACTAAACTGTTTTCAGAGAATTAAACTCAAGAAATACTGAAAAATTTGTAAAGATATTTCCAGGAAGGAGATAAAATGGGAGCTCTCTTTGTTTTAAATTAAAAAACCCGCTCTTCTGCGGGTTTTAGTTTTGCGGCGCGTACGGGATTTGAACCCGTGTTACCGACGTGAGAGGCCGGCGTCCTAGACCCCTAGACGAACGCGCCAGAGCTGTAAAGCGCGCCCAATATACGCTATTTTCCCCCTTAAATCAACCTCAATTTCACCCAGGTAAAGCGGCGCCTGCAGCAAAGCATTTTGCTCCCCGGCCTTTTCCATTCCCGGCCCAGGTACAGCAAATTAATCCGACACTTTTACTTTTAAATGCGCTTCGATTTGCTGTTTTAACTGCTGCTCGTTAAAGGGTTTGTACAAAATATCGTTAATGCCTGCCTGAAATGCCGCTTCCCGATCTTCCATATCCTGCTGGGTGGTAACCATGATGATGGGCAGTTCCTCCCGGGAGTACATTTCGCGAATGGCTGCAGTGAGTTCCACTCCATTCATCCCCGGCATATTCAAATCAGTGAACACGATATCCGGCTTCTCCTGGCGAACTTTTTCCAGGGCGCTTTCCGGGAACTCAAACAGCTGAGCCGAATAACCCAGTTTAAAGAGTGCCGATTTGTAGAGGCGGAGAATCATCCGGGAATCGTCCACAACATAGATTTTGAGGGAATCCGTTTCCGGTGCTGCTTGCTGGCCCAAAATTTCCTGTACCAGTTCCTGGCGCCCCATTTGCCGGAGGAGGCGCAGGAAATGGGTACGAATTTCCTGATCGGCCCCGGTCTTTAAAAAATTCACCGCGTAGTTGCGGAAGGGTTCGTGCTCAATGAGCTTCCGGAAAAGAGTATCCGATTCGGAGATGAGGATGGCTTCGGTAATTTTCTGGCCTTCCTGGCTATTTTCCTCAATCAGGTTCTGAATCCCTACCAGCAAAGCCGGATCCACATTTCGATTGAGGGCGCGGGCACAGGCCAGCCGCACCTGTTCTTCAGGGTCGTTTAATCCCTCAATTAAAGTAAAAGCGCCCTGGCGAATGGGTAACATTCCCAGCGCTTCGTAAGCTGCAAACCGAACATTGGCATCGGCGGGCTGTTTAAATAAAAACTGGCGAATAGGACGAGCCGCACTGGGGTCACCGATTAATCCCAGAATGTTTAAAGAATGTATCAGGACATCGGGATCATCCGATTCCAGATTTTCCAGCACAATGGGTACCGCTTTGGAGCCCAGCTCCACCAGCTTATCCTTGGCAAAATTGCGTAAATGGGGATCGTGGCTTTGCAATAAACGATTGATGTGGCGAATAGAAGTTACAGTTTGAATTTCCGCCAGTGCCTGCACAATGGCCCGATCGATAGCGTTATCCGTACCCAGCCGTTTCACCAGATATTCCACCGCTTCATCCGTCCCGATCAATTTCAATGCTTCGATGGCAGCGAAAGTGAGCTCCCGGTTGCCCGAATACAAAAAATCGCTGATGGTGGTAATATAGGCCGGGTCGCCAATACTTCCAATCGCCAGTAAACACGCGCGATTAATCTCCGGATCGCTGCTCTGGGCCAGAATATTAGCAATGAGGGGCAATGTTTTCTGGCACTGCACCTGTCCCGCAATCTCAATAAAGGGCAATTTATTATCGATGGCATCGTTCTGCAAAATCTCCAACAGCAATTCCGGATAATCGACCAGTTGTTTGAGCAGCAGGGTGTAGATTTGCTGATAATTCAAACGGAGTTCATCCGCCCGAAGGAGCAGCTCTGCCAGCAGCGGCACCACAAAGGAGGCTTCTCCCCGGGCCAGTTCGAATAACACCCGCTG
>JALXCH010000440.1 GCA_026991005.1 Calditrichia bacterium
TCCGGGGAAAGCCGGGTGGTGTTAAGCGAGTCCGATCCCCACTGGATTAATATAGAGGATTTTGTGTACTTTTTTAAGAAGAAGAATTGGTTCTTATGGGGCTCGGAGCGCAGCGGGTACCGACATCTCTATTTGTACGATCTTCAGGGGAATCTCATCAGACAGCTAACCGAAGGCGATTGGGCGGTTACTTCTCTGGAAGGTGTGGATGAACGAAAAGGCTACGCTTATTTTGTGGGTACAAAAGATGGATTACTGGAACGCCATCTCTACCGAGTGGGTCTGGATTCCCGGAAAATAAAGCGATTAACACGGGAAGAAGGCGTCCATTCTGTGCGGGTGGCTCCGGAAGGGCGTTATTTTATTGATTATTTTTCTGCACCCCTCACTCCCGTCCGGGTCACCCTTTACCGGGCAGATGGCAAGCGAATCAAAGTGCTGGAGAAAAACGAACATCCCGAGCTGGCCGAGTACCAGCTCTCCAACCCGGAATTTTTGACAATTACCGGTAAAGCGGGACTGGAATATCATGCCATGATGATTAAACCACCCCATTTCGATCCCACTCGAAAATATCCGGTCTTGATTCATGTGTACGGTGGTCCTCATTCCCAGCTGGTTATTAAGCGCTTCACCAATCTCTGGCATCAGATGATGGCACAAAAAGGGTACATCGTTTTTACCCTGGATAACCGCGGTACCGCCAATCGCGGGCGGGATTGGGAAACGGCTATTTACAAACATTTTGGGAAGTTGGAACTGGAAGACCAGCTTGTCGGGGTGAAATATCTCAAAAGCCTGCCTTATGTGGATTCCACCCGCATCGGCATCTGGGGATGGAGCTTTGGAGGGTACATGACGTTGTACGCCATGACGCATTCCCGGGAATTTAAAGCCGGGGTAGCGGTAGCGCCGGTGACCGATTGGCGCTATTACGATACCATTTATACCGAGCGCTACATGGCGCTCCCCGAAGAAAATGCTGATGGCTATTACCAGAGTTCCCCAATCAATTTTGCCGATAGTTTGCACGGGGCGTTACTGATTGCCCACGGAACTGTGGACGACAATGTGCATTTTCAGAATACTGTGGAGTTTATTGATCGGCTTGTCGATGCGGGTAAGCTCTACCAGTTGCTTATTTACCCCGGAAAGGAACACAGTATTCGCGGGCAGGAAGCACGTATACATCTTTTCCGTTCGATAACCGAATTTTTATTAAAGAACCTGTAGAAGAAAACACTAACCGGGATCAATTTTTCGAACGGAATGGTAAACAAGATTCCCCATCCGGTTTTACGAAAGGGAAAATGACAGGAGAGCCTCTTTAGCAAAAGTCCATATTTAAAACGAGGCTCTCCGATAATTCTCTATTTACTATTAGGAAAGATTTCCGGTTGCTCCGCATTATGAAAATGCGAATCATCCTTTTTGTAAGACCTACCGGAAAATTTTCCTTATTACGAAAATGGGAAAGTTTTTTATAGATAAAGCTCGTTTGCTTGAAGAATTGTAAAAAAACCCGAAAAACATTCGTTTTGAGAGGCTGTGTACAATTGCTGAAGCTTTCGGCTTTAGATTTAGAGGCGGAAAGGAAAGCCATCGGATTCATTTGCGAGATGGAGTGGATGAGATATCAAATTTTCCAAATGTAGGAGATAAAGCGAAACTTTATTAAGTAAAACAACTTATAAAAATTATTGAGAAATACAACTTTTTAAAGGAGGATGAATGAGATGAATAAATAAATAATTGAGATATTTTATAGCGAAGAGGATGAATGATATATTGCATTGGTACCAGAATTGCGGGGATGTACAGCGTTTGGGGAAACCGAAGAAAAAGCATTAGAGCAAATAAAAATAGCTATGGATTTATGGTTAGAAACTGCAAAAAAGAAGGAAGAAACATACCGCAACCCCACGGAAAAGAGATATTAAAAGTATTTTATGAAAATGCTTTTACCACCCCAAACTCTGAGAAAACTGGTGTGTAATAGATGTCTGGATTGCATCGGACTATCAATCTCAATCCAAATTTTGTTTGATTATGGCAGATATCAAGAAAACATTAATAAAAATTCCCTCCCCAAACGATGAGGTGACAAAATGAAAAGAGAATTTTCGGATAAAGAATTTAATAAGATTCGTAATAAAGTTAAAAAATGGTATGCTGAATTTAGTAAAAGTAAATATTTTGATGAGTTGACCGAAGGACAAAAGGAGGAAGCAGAATTTATTATTTCGCTTTTCGCGGAATTTATGTATTCTTACCATTTATTATTCCCGGAAGAATGGAATAAAGAGGCACTTGTGGACTGCTGCTTATACATTTTCCCCAGAAAGGTTACCGGTGATGATATTGTTTTTGAATCTATTTCACCGGTATTAGCTACTTTTTTCCTCTTTTTGAGCGAAAACAATATCTTGAATACTTCGAAATTGATAAACCCGGTAAAAAGGATTCACAAACAAATTGTAAAAAATGCCAAAGACCCGCAATATTGGGGAATTGGGAAAACATTTGCCATGGCGGCAGAAGCACAGGGATTTGATATTAATAATGAAAAGGATATGCAGAAATTTGCGCTGCTTTATAATTTGAGACAGGCCGCGAAATTAGAAAAAAGAAAAGGTAAGATCGATTCTAAAATTGACTCTGAACCAAAAACAAAACAATATAAAGTAGGAAGAAACGATCCCTGTCCCTGTGGCAGCGGCAAGAAATATAAACATTGTTGTGGGCGATTGGATGTTCATTAATACTAATATTTCTAACAGCAAAATGTTACATTCCGTATTTCCTGCTCACCCTTATTTGTTCTCCTCCCATCACAAAATTCCCTTGATTTAAAGAAGATTTATTTTTACCCTGGTATTAAATAATTGCTATAACGACGCGCTTTTTATCGCCCGGAAAATCAGTACAGTTGCAGATTTTCTAATGAATGGTTTTCTCAAAATTTTACTGAACTTAAAAGGAATAACCGAACATGAACTTCTATCTCAACGCCTCCGGCATTGGCATTCTTCTCTTTATCCTTTTCATCATGTTATTCTCGGTGATTTTTGCATTAGGGGCGTTGTTTTTTGCAATTTACCTGGAACAACGGCTGAAGCTAAATGAAACTCTATCGGCAATTACCAGAGTTGTTTTCAGTTTCGCGAGTTTCTTTTTGTTTCTTGTGATTAGTGCTTCCGTGAGCGGTCATTACAGTCTTGGAGAAATTCGGGAGATTTATTTTGTTACAAACCAGAACCAACACCGGATGGTGGTACTTTTTCATCAAAGTACCAGTAAAATGTTCAAACATGCGTACCGCCTTATTAGCTATGATTTCTTTACCGGTAAAGAAATGGGGCGGGTTAGGCTTACACCAAAGGGGTATCCCCACAAACGTTATTATTTATTGGAACCATTCCAGAATAATCGAATCTGGGGGTACAATTTAGAAACGGGATTTCAATTGATTGACCTTTTCAATGCCAGAATCATTGCAGATGAGGAGGAAATTCTACGGAAAAATCCGGCGCTGGGCGGAATTTTTCGCCCTGATTGGGATGATGTGCTGGACGAACGCACCAACAGCATCCGCGTTATTACCAACGATGGCGAAATATTTACCATCTCGCCGGAACTGGTTGCTACAAACATTCAAGAAAAAGCTAAAAAAGAACCTGCTTATTCTCCATCTTCTTCACATAAAACACGTAGAAAACATACCCCTGTGCACTGGGAATTTAAAATTATCGGGAATACGCCTTACCGGATTCTACATGCCGCCCACGTCTCCCCTGCTCCGGATGCGCAAAAAATGATTAACCCCAATCTTGTAGATCGCTGGAATGCGGCCTATTTCCCCCGGAATAAAATATGGGTTAGCTACTTTCCCGAAAAATCACGAAATGCGCCGCTAACCCTGGGCTACATAGATTCTACCGGTAAAGAATTGAAACGAATCATCCTGAATCAGGAATTTAAATCTCACACCAAACCATATTCTATGTACCGGATGGGAAACGATTATTACCTGTTTTTAGGTCGGGCCATTGGCTCCGATTTCTATACCCTTTTTGCCCTTCAGTTCAACCCCCAAAATGGCGAAATATTAAAAAGGATCGATTACTTCCGATGAACTATTTTATTTATTCACACCCAATATTTGAACTCTTCTTTCCTTATGTTTGCGGAATTGCAGCCGTTATCCCTGTGGGCTGGCTGTTAACTAAAATCGACAGAAAACATTCCATCAATAATTGGATATTTTTTCTCATCATCATATTTTCTTTTGGGATTGGAGTGTTTTTCGCCTGGAATTTGCTCTCTCATCTGAAACATGGACGTATGCAAAAGCTCTACGTTTATCCCCACAAGAACACTGTTTATCTGAGCACATTGAATTATATGAAAGGTGGTACACGACGGGGAACCTCACCTCCTAAATATGCCTTCTTTTTAGAAACCTATGAATTACCCAG
>JALXCH010000441.1 GCA_026991005.1 Calditrichia bacterium
ACATTTTACTTGATTGGCAATTTTACGCGTTTCCACCCCCAACTGGTCCTGGGGTTATTTCTTTACCGGAACGACCATTCCGAAATAGACATCGAATTCTCCCGCTGGGGGAAAAGCCGCCAGGATTCACTGGGAATGTTTACCATTCACTGGCGGGATTCTTTGGGAACCGACCGCAAAATAAGCCAGAAATTTCCGGTACACCTTTCCGGAGGGGATCCTTACGTCACATTCAAAATACAATGGTTTCCGGATTCAGTGCTTTTCCAGGGTTACCGCGGGCATTATCCGCAGCTTCCCTCCCCCGGTGCACTGATTGCTCACGCCGTTCTGCATCCTTTCCAGATGCCACCGGACAATTCTCCTAAAAAAATCGTAATGAATTTGTACTGGTACCAGGGGAAATCGCCAGCTCCCGATACAACCCGGGAATACGAAATCATCATCCGGGATGTGTGGTTCCGACCGTTTTCCTCGGAAACCCTTCAAGAAAGCCAGTAAAAACCCTTTGCCCCGGGAATTTCTTCCAAAAATGTAAAAAGGTGTAAAATCTCCCAAACTCATTTAAAGGAAGGTCTCAGCGACTGGTAAGATATTTGTTCACGGAAAGCATACTCCCCATCCAGCCCAAGAAAAGCCCAATCAGGAAGATTGCCAGATAGAAATGGCGGGGAATGACCACCTCCGGAAAAATGACTCCCCGGACAAATTTAATAAAAAAGAAAAGTACGCCCATGGAAAGCAAGCTGCCCAATGCCCCCTGAATCAACCCCTCCACTAAAAAGGGGCTTTTGATAAAGCGCCGCGTGGCACCCACCAGTTCCATGATGTGGATAATGTCCCGGCGAGAATGAATGGAGAGGCGGATGGTATTGTAAATCAGAATAACGATAATTACCAGCGTTAATAGCACCAATCCCAGAGACACAATAACAATAATTGCTGAATATTTGTTAATGAAATTTACAATTTCCTTCTGGTAAACCACCTCCTGAATTCCTTTTAAAGAAGAGATCGAATTCACAAAATCTTCCAGCAGTGCGGGAGAAGAAAATTCGGGTTTCAGGGTGATGCGAAACGAAGGGGGCAAGGGGTTTTTCTCCAGAACCTGGCTGATATCGATATCGAAACTGCGGCGGAATTCCTCCAGAGCCGCAGAGGACGAAATATATCGAACCTGCAAAATTTCGCTTCGTCGAGAGAGCGTTTCTTTTAAACGATTAATTTCCTGGTTATTTAAGGTCGGATCTAAAAACGCCTCCACCTGAATCTGTTTGTAGAACTTCAGAAATGTATTTTTCACATTCTGACCAATAATGGCAAATAGACCCAACAGAATGAGAGAAAGAGTAATAGAAAGAATGGTAATGACCGCCGAAAGCCGAGCCCGTTTCAGGCTAATAATCCCTTCTTTTATGATAAAAAATAGCGTCATAGGTTCAACCGCTCATATTTTTTAAGGTGGTGGGATCCAGTTCCCGTACGATTTTTCCGTTATCCAGCAAAAGGGTACGATGGGGCCAGGTGCGGATGAGATCGTAATGGTGGGTCGCCATGCAAATTGCCGTTCCGCTTTTATTAATTCGCTCCAGAATTTCCATAATACTCCGGGCCGCCTCGGGATCCAGATTTCCGGTGGGTTCGTCAGCCAACAGAATGAACGGTTCGTTAACCAGAGCACGGGCAATGGCGACCCGTTGTTTCTCGCCACCGGACAGAACATTGGGCATATGATAGCGCTTATGATTTAACCCCACCTGGGTGAGGACACTGAGTACCCGGCTTTTTATTTCCGAACGCCTGGCACCAACCACCCGCAGGGCAAACGCGACGTTCTCGTACACATTGCGATCGTTCAACAGTTTGAAATCCTGAAAAATAACCCCAACCCGACGGCGCAAATAGGGAATCTGGTGCCGTTTGATGGAGGAAGAACTAAAATCTTCGATTTTCACATTACCTCTGGTAGGAAACAAATCCATGTAAATGAGGCGAAGCAGGGTGGTTTTTCCCGCACCGGTTTTCCCGATCAGGTAAACAAACTCTCCCTTCTCTATCTTTAAACTCACCCGTTTCAGGATATACCGATTGCCAAATTTCACAGAAACATTAAAAAATTGAATCATCTCATGTGGTCTTTTTTAAAATAAAATGAGCCCGGTTACTTTCCTCTTCCGCATCGTAAAAGGTAAAATCTTCGTACATCCCGATTAATTCAAACGGTGTTTCCTGAATAATCAGGTATTTCATGGTGGTAAAGGAGAAAATGTACTGCTCGTGATTCTCCCGGTAAACCCCATGTGGGGTGTAAATAATAATTTCGTTTATCTGCTTTCGGCGCGCGGAATCGTAATAAGCCTGCCGGGAATAAGCATAATCATTATCAAAGGTCTCGTTTTCGCTGTACTGGTGAAAATAACTTCGGCAGAACTCATCGCTCACCGCATCAAAAATAAATAATCCCGGCGGCGCGAGCAATTCATAAATTCGATTTAACCCTTTTTTGATTTCCTCCATATTGGAGAGATAATTTATCGAATCGTACAAGCAGGTCATCACCTGGTAGTAACCTGCAGGAATCCCTTCCAGTTCCGGGAGTCCCGTTACCCAGAACCGGCTACTGGAATTCTTTCGGCGGGCAAGTGTGAGCATTTCCCGGGAGGGGTCGCAACCATCTGCCCGGATTCCCTGCTCCCGAATGCACCGAAGGAATTCCCCGGTACCGCACCCGATATCCAGTAGATGGCTCCTCTCCAGAGGAATGCCCGAAAGATGCTCCCGGATAATTCTCCGAATGTAATTTGCCCAGCGGGCGTAGGGAACGTGAGCCATCATCCGATCATAAATTTCCGCCATCGCCTGGTATGGCGGACTCAATCGCAACGGTGGAAGGGAAGAAGAGGTGGGTTTATTTTTTTCCGTAATCATTGTTCCGCTTCACCAATGGAAAAAGTTTTTCTCTTACTGTTGAATTAGAAACAGATGTATTGCAGCAACTTACTTGTTTTCCAGTTTAACGCGTAAACTGTTGTCCAATCATTCCGGAAAATCAACCGGATTTCCGGTGAGGAAACAATCGGGAAATGATTCCTGTTCGCTTGCGCTGCTGTTTTCTGGTCGGCTATTTCGCCGCTTTGCAGAACGTACTAATAGTTTTATTAGATGCTTCAAGAAAGGAAGTTACGGGAGTTCCCGTACATTGCGATTGACGAAAATCATGAAAAGGTTAAAACATAATTTACTGAAATTAAAATATCAAGCATATAGGCTTGATATTTCTCTATTTCTTCTCTTTTTTGCCATTTTGGGTCTTATGGGAAGAAGAAGCAGTGCTACCCGAAGAGTGCTTGTGTTTATAATCGGTGATGTAGAAGCCAGAGCCTTTAAACAGAATCCCCGAGCCTCCCGTAATCACTCGCACCACGGCTCCTCCACATTTGGGGCAAGTCTGAATAGGATCGTCCGTAATCCGCTGAAATTGATTAAAAACATAATTGCATTTGGTACATCGATAAGTATAAGTTGGCAAAGTTTAATTCCTCCATAACAACCAGGTCACTGGTGACGATGAAATAGCACAATCCCCATTCTATACAATGTCATTGTGAAATACATTTTACATGAATTTTCATCACGCATATCTTCCACAGCAGTTCTTATATTTTTTACCACTCCCACAGGGACAGGGATCGTTACGGCCAATTTTAACTTTGGCTTTCGCAGGTTTTGGTTTATTCAGCAGCCTTTCCAGATCAGAGATGTCTTCAGGTTTGTCAGGTTCCACACCAATAATATATGTCCATCCATGATCCTCGCAAATCAATGCCACTTCTTCTGCGCGAGCGTGTGATTGTACTCGAAGTATTATCGGTTTTTTTTTGGTGCCTAACTTAGCCATTAGCCATTTCTCTCCACTTATTTTCTCACCTGCATTTCGTCCATTGCCTGCAATAAAATGTTAACACCTCGCTCCAGTTCGTTCATGGAAGCAGCGAAGGACATGCGAATATAATCGTCGGCGCCAAAAGCGACACCGGGTACAACCACCAGATGGTATTTTTCGGCCAGATAGGTCGCAAAATCCACTGAGTTTTCAATCCTCACCTTCCCACATCTGCAGCCATACACTTCTGCCACCCGAATAAACAGATAAAAAGCTCCGGCAGGATGCACCAGGGAAATGTAATCGCGGCTTCGCAGTTTTTGCAGTAAAAGATTACGGCGTTCTTCGAAAGTACGGCGCATGTTTTCCACATCTTCCTGAGGGCCGGTTAAAGCAGCCAGAGCAGCGTACTGAGAGATGGAAGAGGCATTGGAAGTATAATGACTCTGGATTTTGGACATCCCTTTTACCACTTCCAGCGGTGCCGCCGCGTAACCAATGCGCCAACCCGTCATGGCATACGCTTTGGAAAACCCATTGATTACAATCGTTCGTTCCTGCAGGTTAAAATAGCGGGCAATG
>JALXCH010000442.1 GCA_026991005.1 Calditrichia bacterium
TCTTCACCGTGTCGGGAATAACCAGAATGGCATTTTCGCCGGCAATGGTCGCCAGGATGTTTTTATGTTTCATCTGGTCGATAAAGAGTGCCACACCTTTTGCCCGACCGGTGATGGTACGCACCACGAGATTACTTTCGTTGTAATACACACCCAGAATTTCCATACCCACCACTTTACGGAAGGAATGTCCGCCTTCCTCTTCGGAGATGGCATAGCGATAGCCATCGGCGGTAGGCACGCGCACAATGCCCATGTCGTGCAAGTCGCGCGAAAGGGTGGCCTGGGTGGTTTTAAACCCCCGTTCCCGCAAACGCTTTAACAGGGTCTCCTGGTTCGAGATTTTCTCGTTCTGGATGATCTGCTTAATAGTGAACTGCCGTTCTTTTTTACGAGCCATATCACGTCTCCTGATTATTTATTTGTGAAATTTCCAGTTAAAATGGATCCGGAAGAGCCGCGGCTCTTCCGAACCTCTCAGTTTTAGCTTTTATTTCTCTTCCTTCAATGCTGCCTGGGCTGCCGCCAGCCGGGCAATGGGTACCCGGAACGGCGAACAGCTCACATAATCCAGATTAATGGTATGGCAGAATTCCACAGAGCTGGGTTCACCACCATGCTCACCGCAAATACCCACTTTAAGATCTTTACGGGTCCGGCGTCCGTACTCCACACCCCATTTCATCAAACGTCCCACACCATCCCGATCAATGGCCTGGAAGGGATCGCGGGGTAAAATACCTTTTTCTACATAGAAAGGTAAGAATTTACCGGAATCGTCCCGGGAGAGCCCAAAAGTGGTTTGGGTGAGGTCGTTGGTGCCAAAGCTAAAGAATTCCGCCTCTTCGGCAATCTGATCGGCGGTAATGGCGGCGCGAGGCAGCTCCACCATGGTTCCCACTTTGTATTCCACTTCCATTCCGTATTTTTCGAACACTTCCTTCGCCACCCGATTTACCACTTCTTTTTGCAGCCGCAATTCATTAACATGTCCCACCAGCGGAATCATGATTTCCGGTTTCACATCCACACCCTCTTTTTTCACCTCACAGGCAGCTTCCAGAATGGCACGAGCTTGCATTTCGGTAATTTCGGGATAGGAAATTCCTAACCGGCATCCGCGATGTCCTAACATGGGATTGAACTCGTGCAGAGACTCCACTTTATTTTTCACTTTTTCGTATGAAACGTCCATCTTTTCGGCAAGTTCCTGCATTTCTTTATCCGTATGCGGTAGGAATTCGTGGAGGGGCGGATCCAGCGTGCGAATGGTTACCGGTCGATCTTCCATGACTTTAAATATGGCAATGAAGTCTTCCTTCTGCATGGGGAGCAATTTAGCCAGGGCCGCGCGGCGACCTTCTTCATCGTCGGCCAGAATCATCTCGCGCACCGCATCAATCCGATCGCCACCGAAGAACATGTGTTCGGTACGGCACAAACCGATTCCCTCGGCGCCAAATGCCACCGCATTGGCAGCCTGATCGGGCTGATCGGCATTAGTGCGAACACCCAACCGACGGTATTTGTCGGCCCATTCCATAATTTTCTGGTAGGTGTGGAATGTCTTGGATTCTTCCGGCTTCAGGGTCTTATCCAGCAATACCTGCAACACTTCCGATGGTTTGGTGTCGATCTTTCCTTCAATCACCTCACCCGTGGAACCGTCGATGGAAATCCAGTCGCCTTCTTTAACCACACGACCGTTCACTTCGAACTGCCGCTTTTTATAATCGATATTCAGGGCACCGGCGCCAACCACGCACACCTTGCCCATCTGGCGTGCCACCAGAGCTGCATGGCTGGTCATACCACCGCGCTGGGTGAGAATTCCTTCCGAAGCGTGCATGCCCTTAATATCTTCCGGGCTGGTTTCGATACGCACCAGAATCACCTTCTCTCCCCGGGTAGCCCATTCGGCAGCATCCGGTGCGTTAAACACCACCCGACCGCTGGCAGCACCGGGACCGGCATTCAACCCTTTGGCCAGCAACTTTCCGCTTTTAATCGCTTCGTCCTTCTGCTTCAGGTCAAAAATGGGACGGAGCAACTGGTTTAACTGGTCGGGTTCGACTCGCAATAGGGCTTCCTTTTCGGTAATCAATCCTTCTTCCACCATATCCACAGCAATGCGGAAAGCAGCAAAACCGGTGCGTTTCCCCACGCGGGTTTGCAGCATCCACAACCGCCCGTTCTGGATGGTAAACTCCATATCCTGCATGTCGCGATAGTGCTTTTCCAGCTTCTCGGCAATCTCCACAAGTTGCTTGTACACGTCCGGCATAATTTCCGCCAGTTTGGAAATCTTCTGGGGCGTGCGGATACCGGCTACCACATCCTCACCCTGGGCATTTACCAGGAACTCTCCGTACAGTTCTTTTTCGCCGGTTGCAGGATTGCGGGTAAACGCCACACCCGTAGCGGAATCCTCTCCCATATTACCGTAAACCATGCTCTGCACATTTACAGCAGTTCCCCAGTGGTCGGGAATGTTGTTGAGCTTGCGATACACCTTGGCGCGCTCGTTATCCCAGGAACGGAACACCGCACCAATGGCTCCCCAGAGCTGGTCCATGGGATCTTCCGGAAAATCTTCCCCGGTACGCTCTTTAATGGCCTGTTTGAATTCCACCACCAGTTCTTTCAATGCTTCCACATCCAGATCCGTATCGTACTGCGCTCCTTTTTCCTCTTTTTTCTTTTCCAGAATTTCTTCGAAGGGATCGATGTCGTCCTTGCTTTCCGGCTTCATTCCCAGAACCACATCTCCGTACATTGCCACAAACCGGCGATAGCTGTCATACGCAAAACGAGGATTGTTGGTCTTTTTAATCAATCCCTGAACAGTTTCGTCATTCAGTCCCAGATTAAGCACGGTATCCATCATTCCGGGCATGGAAACGCGAGCTCCGGAACGTACAGACACCAGCAATGGATTTTCGGGGTCCCCAAATTTGGCCTGCATGACCTCTTCTACTTTATGAAGTGCTTCCATTACCTGATCTTCCAGTCCTTCGGGATACTGGTACCCGTTCTGGTAATAATAGGTACACACTTCTGTAGAGATGGTAAATCCGGCTGGTACCGGTACACCCAGATTGGTCATTTCGGCAAGATTCGCACCTTTACCACCAAGGAGGTCCTTCATATCCTTGGTACCTTCAGCTTTTCCGGCTCCAAAAAAATACACATACTTCTTCGCCATCTACACATCCTCCTTATGATTTAAACAGCCTCAGTTCACAATAATTTTATTCCCATATATTTTTCAACTTTTTTTTAATAAAAATTTAGCTGGTAAATTTAATATTCACTTTTGGGAATTGCAAAAGAATAAAAATTTCTTTTGAAGGAAAATTTTACCACCCGGAGAAAAACATGGAACAGTAAGGGAATCGTGGTACGGCGGCATTCCGATTTCACGCATTCCACCTTTATTTGGTTAAAGATGTTACCTGAAATGAAGCAGTAAACCTTATTGATTAGTAGAATCGGATACAATGGGGCTCAGGGACGGGCATAGCAATAGAGGCAGCGGTATTTGCAGGGAGTTTTCACGTAATCTCCGATATCTACCGAAGCGGTACAACCGCAATCCGATCGGGTTGGTGCGTGTCGCTCGCTCACCCGGTAAGTACCGTAGCGATTCAGTAAGCGTCCGTTAATGCAACTGGCGGGCTTCAAACCTTCCACTTTAAGCAGCGCGCGATTGGAGCAACTGTACAACTGAATCCCGAAAATAGAAGCAACATCCACCATTTCAGTAAGAATTTCCATTTTCTGTTCCATCGCCGGATCCACAAATTCAAAATTGGGGATAGTCCGGGCGCGCCGTAGCATTTTGGGGTAAATATGGGCAATGCTAATGTAACAGCGATTGAGTCCCAACGAGCTGGCAATCCGTAAATAATCCCGAAAAATGCTAATACGGTGGTTGGTCTGCATCTCGCCGTTTTTGCGATAGAATACCAGGGGATCGTAGCGCCAGACGATGAGTTCCGGACCGTACAACTGTACCAGTTTCTCCAGTTGCTTAAATGCCATGGAAGGGGGCAGCATCTGGGGTTCCAACAAAGCATCGGGGGGATTAATGGTAAAATGGAAATACAAATGATACAGGCTAAAGAAAGAATGGTGTTTGAGGAAAGGCCCGAAATTGCGGGACCAGAAGACAATCCAGCCCACATCTTTGGGGGAGAGGGAAACACGCTTCACCTGTTTTCGATTTAGAGGATTGGGGACATCCACATAGCCCTGCTGAATTTTTTCCATGAACCAGGGCAGGTAAAAGGCGGGAATGTCTGTTCGTCTGCTGGCCGAAATTACCGTATGCATTTTTTCACAACAGTTTGTCCAGAAGAAATGTAAATCGGGGAGATTTCAGAATCCAGCGAAATGTTAAGATTGTGTAATGGGGAAAGGGGGAATAGGG
>JALXCH010000443.1 GCA_026991005.1 Calditrichia bacterium
GGGACGTCTTCTTCCAGCAAAAAGAAAGGAATCTCGTTTTCCGTGCACCAACTGCGTACCAGAGCGGCATCGGCATCCGCAGCGGCTCCGCGAATATGATGATGAAGATGCACCACACCCAATTCCACCTGTAAACGCCTCTGCCAGGTATGCAACAGATGCAAAAGCGTCATGGAATCCACCCCACCGCTTACTGCTACCAGAATTCGGGAATGGGGTAGAATCAGCTCTTTATCCAGAACAAATTGCAGGAAACGATTTTTTAGGGTGGTTTGCATGGTAATTTTCGGAGAGATTAAAAAATGAGAGTAGCGGCGCAGGGACTCGAACCCCGGACACTCGGATTATGATTCCGATGCTCTGACCAACTGAGCTACGCCGCCATCTCACTTCTATAAAAAAGCGTCCCGAGGAATCGGGACTCATTTAGTAGCGGGGGCAGGATTTGAACCTGCGACCTTCGGGTTATGAGCCCGACGAGCTACCAAACTGCTCCACCCCGCGATCATTAAAGCGCAGCAAATATAACACTCTTTTTTTCGTTTGTCAATACCCCGGTAAAAATAATTTTGTTCCCGGATAGGTTCTCTGTTTAAGGATTCCGAGAAAAGAGAGCAGCTTAAATTTTGGGGTTGTTTCTGCCCCCACCTTACTGAGAATAATGCGCCAAAGGTAAAGGAACTATTAACCGTAAAAGGTCACTCCCCGGCATTCTGCGAAAAAGGATACGCCAAGTTAGAATAGATTCCTTTCCCGTCACAAAGGGCTTACTATTTGAGAGGAAGCCTATCGGATGGGAAGCGAAAAGGGAGTATTTTCTAATCTGAATTTCTTTGCGAACTTTGAATCTCCTCTGCGAACTTCGCGGTTTTTCATTTCATCAAGTTTATACTAATTATTCTACCCGTGCGCAGTATCCTTTCGCCAGTACTCAATCCGGTTTGCTCACAGTTTTTAAAAAAGCGTGTTTAAACAAATCCCCACCAATCTTACCTTTGCATCCATTCACATTTGCCCTTAAATTTCCCTCCGCAAAAGGTTTGAACCAGAATAAAATATCAAACATCGAAGGAATTGCGTGTGAAACCCCAGACCACCCCCAAAACCGTGCGGGCAAAACAGGCCAATACCCGACTTTTGCAGCTCTGGGAGAATTACATGAAAACCGGGCAACTGGATATTCCCCGCTTTGCCGAAACCTTCTCCCGGGTTGTCCATCGGGGACTGGCACCAGAAAAACCCCGGGCGCACCGGGATCGCTCCATCTTAAACCACTGGAGCGAATTCTTTATCCAGCGCGAGATCCGGGAAGCTTTATTCCAGCATCTTACCCTGGAATCCGTGGAAGCCTTTTTCGAAAAGCTCATCCCTTCCCTGCAATCCCTTACCGCAAGCGATATGCCTCGGGTGCAGCGATGGGTGGGGGAACTTCTGTTTACCTTTAAACATTCCCGGTGGCGGGAGAAAATTTACCAGGCGCAAAGGGTAAACCGTTGGTTCCAATTGTACCTGCAACTCATTCATGTGGGTAAATTTAATACTGGTGCTTTGCTTCGCACCTGGAGTCAGCATTATTCCGAAGACGTAGCGTTTCAATACACGATTGCAGAGCGGAGCTTCCATTTAAGCTGGGAGGAACTATGGGAACGCATTTTACGCATTGGTGAGGCCATCCGTTTGTACAGTACACAGGAGGGCATTCTTCCCCGGGTGGCTATCCTTTCCGAAAACCGCATCGAAGGGGTTCTCACCGACCTGGCCTGCCTTACTTTTGGGTTCGTGAATGTTATGATCCCGGCTAATTCTGCTCCGGATAACATAGCCTTTATTCTGGAAGATGCGGAGGCAAACATTCTGTTTGTATCAAACGAAAATCTACTGCACAATCTTTTCCCCCACATCTCTCACCTGAAACATCTGCGGAAGATCATTCTTTTCGATCGTCCTGGTGCAGAAGGAGACCCCAGGGTAAACTTCCTGGGTAATTTTATTCAAGAAGCACCTTTACCCGAAGAAGCGGCTCTGGACGAAATGCTTAGCGCCATTTCTCCCGAAGATCTGGCTACCATTATGTACACTTCGGGTACTACCGGTAAATCCAAAGGCATCATGTTCTCGCACCAGAATATTGTGAGCAAACGGTTTGCCCGGGCGCTGGCCTGGCCCAGTGTGGGGGAACAGGATATGTTCATCTCTTACCTGCCTCTTTACCACACGTTTGGGCGCTGGTTAGAGATGATGGGTAGCCTGTTCTGGGGCGCCGTTTATCTGTTTGCCCGTTCCCCCAGCACCAACAGTTTAATGCACGAAATGCAGGTACATCACCCTTCCATTTTTATTAGCATCCCGCAAAAATGGCAACAAATTTACGAATTTGTAGGTACGCAGGTGGATCTGGATCGCGCCAGCGACGAGGAAGTGCGCACCACCCTGCACTATTATACCGGTGGGCACCTGCGGATGGGATTAAGCGCTGCGGGGTATCTTGACCCGGACATCTTCAAATTCTTCCAGCGCAACGGGGTGGAATTGATGAGCGGCTTCGGAATGACCGAAGCCACCGGCGGTATTACCATGACTCCCTGGGGACGCTACAAAGAAAACTCCCTGGGCACCGCACTACCGGGAATTGAACTGAAGCTGGCGCCGGACGGCGAGTTGCTCATTCGCGGGCCTTATGTGATGATGGGTTACTGGAAGAGCCCGGAACCCTCCTTCGACGAAGACGGCTGGTTCCACACCGGAGATATCATGCGGCAGGATGCCGATGGGTACTTTTACATCATCGATCGGAAAAAGGAGATTTACAAGAACATCAAAGGGCAAACGGTGGCACCGCAGCGCATCGAGAATTTTTTCCGGGATATCGATGCCATTCAGCGCGTTTTCCTGGTTGGTGACCATCGGGAATACAACACGTTGCTCATCTATCCCAATTACGATCATAAAGAAGTAAATTTACGCGCCATGTCCCCGGAGGAACTGCACGAATTTCTCTCCTCCATCGTCATTTCCGTGAATAAATTTCTGGCACCTTACGAACGCATTGTCAACTTTGCGGTAATCGAGCGGGATTTCAGCCAGGAGCTGGGAGAACTGACTCCTAAGAAGACTTTTCGGCGAAAGGTGATTGAAGAGCATTTCCGGGATGTGATTGAAAAGATGTACCAATCCAATGCGGTGCAACTGGAATATGGGGAAAAGCGGATCATTTTCCCCAACTGGTTGCTGCGCGAACTGGGCATTCTGGCTCATGAGGTACAAATTTCCCCGGAAGATCGCATCCTGATTCAGGGGATTCCGGTAGTGGATCTGGAAATCGATCCCCAGGATTCCGAGCGGATTCGCATTGGCAACTTGTGGTATCGGGTAAACGGGCGCAATGTAAATATTGGCGATATTCTCTCCCGGCCCAACCTCTGGCTCACCAACCAGCAACTGGTGGAACTCACCCACGAAAAAATTTTTCAGTGGAACCGCATTAAACAGGAAGAACCGAACATTGCCATTGATTTCGAAAAGAAGCCTATCTGCTACAAAAAAGCGCTCATCTGGGAAGCGTTTCGTTTGATTCGGGATTCCCACATTCGCAACCTGCGCGCTTTGCACATTAGCGGTCTGGTGGTAAAGTTTGGGGATGAAAAACAGGCCAGCGATGCGGTAGAGTTCCTGGGAGAGATGGTGACTAACGCCATGGATCCGTTGCGTCCCCACACCATCCAGATGCTCAATTGGGCGGTCATGAATCCCAGCCGTAAAGTAAAACGACTGGCATTTCTTAAACTGTACCGCCACATACCAGAAGCTCAATGGATTCAGGTTTTCCACCATTTTCTGGAAGCCGATGCCAGTTTCTTCGACGACTCGGTACGCAAGGAGTTGTGTCGCTGGGATTTGAGCGATGCCATTTTCAATCAGATTCTAACCCTGGCAGAGGAACTGGTCGCCAGGGAAGCGAGAGAAAAAGCCCAGAAACTCAGCACCAAAGTCAACACACTCATTCTTTTCCTGCGGGATTTTGCCACCCTGCGCCCCACCAAATACCGCATTATTCGGCGATTTTTTACCACCTATTCGGTGGAGAATGTCAATAGTCCCCTGCAGAAGAGCCTGCAACGTGCCATGGAATCCATGGAGCGAACGTTTCGGGAATGGCTGGGGCCCAATTCTCCTGTGGCCATCGACCCGGATTTGAGCAAGGAGTATTCCTGGAAAGACGTTATTGTTTTCGACGACAACGTACCCGATCAGCATATCTACCTGCTGCAGGAGCTCATTAGCCGTACTCCCTTCATCCGGGAAGCGCTTTTCCTTTTTACCAACCATCTTATTGTAAACCTCAAAGACCTGCCTCCCGGCGGCATCTGGATTACCGCTCTCCATCAGCATCATGGCAAAGCGGTGTACCGCATCTCCGTCCAAACCCG
>JALXCH010000444.1 GCA_026991005.1 Calditrichia bacterium
CGGTATTAATGTTCCTCCTCAGGTTTTGTTTTCTCATAGAATTTAACCTGAGGTGGTTATTTATTGCAACTTTTTTAACTGGGCATCGGGAATTTCTGCCATTCGCTAAAATCAATTCAATACTAATTGCACCCTGGCCGAGCATGAAAGATCAATCACCCTGAACGGAATTCGTATTATTGCGCACAATTCCTTCATCGACCTCTGCAACATCACGAGTGGCTACATGAAAAGCATAGGGAAATATTAACGCTGGAGAGAACGCCTGAGAAGCAACCGAAGGGAAATCGGGGAGTTCGCTTGCTAACTCCATTGCATTCTGAGTCTCCTTGACCGGTAAAGTTGGGGATGATTAAAAGAAACTCTCCCAACGTGTTCTTGCCAACCATTCAGAGTAAAGCGCTGTAAATATTCCTAAAATCTAATTCGATACTCTGAGTAGAAACAGCGGATTTACATGTTATTATCTGAAAAAGAATAACTGAATCTCCCCGAAGTAAAAGTGCACATCCAGCGAAGTTCAAAACAAAAAGCCCTTAAAAATAAGGGCTTTTTGTTGTCACGTAGTGGAGACGGCGGGAATCGAACCCGCGTCCGGGCAGGAGCGGAAAGGAACCTCTACATGCTTAGTCTGGCGGTTAGATTTAACCATCGGCTGGCAGCCAGACAAGCCTTCCGAGGGCGAGCTCGGTGGGACATACACTGCCGGATAGCCGAGCCCTATCCCACAGCGCCCTACCTTTAGCGACGCCCTTTCATAATCCCGGTAGGGAAGGATTATGAAGGACGGGCTGCTGTTTTATTAAGCAGCCATTGCATAATCATAATCGGCATTTTAACCGAACTCTCGCTAATTAGCGGGACAGCGAGAAACCCCGGCATGCAGTTCCAATCCCCTTCAACTGCCCGTCGAAACCAGATCGTCCCCATGCAATTTCGTTCTTAATATACTCCCTTAAATAGATCAGGTTCCTTAAAAAAAGCATAGCCTCCGACTACCGGTTGTTTCCCGTCCGTCGGAGGCCAAACCAACAGAGGCGGACTCGCCAGACAGAGGTTTATCCCCGGTTCCACCGGGGAAGGGGGAACTCCTGTCAGGCTCATACGCCCTCCCCTGCCACAATCAGGCTCGCGGGTGGGGGGAACACCCATTTTTACACCTGATTGCTGAGTGCCCCCGCAGGGACTCGAACCCCGAACCAACGGATTAAGAGTCCGCTGCTCTACCAATTGAGCTACGGAGGCATCCTAAAAATCAACCCAAATTTAACCGAGAAAATGGATATTCGCAATAGTCAGTTTATTTTCCTTTACAACTTGCACAACCCCCACCTGTAAAACATCTCAACAAATACTGTTGAATATTTTAACAGAGATAATTTCCGATTTTTATTTAAATTACTACAATTCTCAAGGAAACATCCCTCAAAACCGTTAAAATATTCAACGTTTGCCCCAAAAGGCGCAATACTCCTATTTCCCAAAACAACACTTCTTATTACTTAATTATCAATATGTTACAAATCCATATGTGTTTCCTGGTACGACTTTTGAATTATATATTAGCGAAATAAGTGAATTTTGTTACGAATAATTAAATTGAAGGAGAAAAAAATGTTAACGTTAATCATGGTTCTGCTCACCATCATCGTCGGTCTGCTGATTGACCATTACTATCTTCAGCGCCGACAGGTAAAACAGGCTGTTAAGCAGAAGCAAACAGGTCTTTCTTTGAATCGCATTCTCAATATGCATCCTCAAGGAGTATTTCTCCAACCCACCTTTACCTGGAGTAAAATGCTGGATAATGGAATCATTCTGATTGGGATTCAACCATTGTTGGTTGGCCTTACCGGAGAGCCGGATGCTATAAAAACTCGCGAAGTGGGAGAAATAATCAAAAAAGGAGATCCGATCATCACTCTGTATGACAACGGGAAGGAATTACAGATCAAATCTCCAATCTCCGGTACTATTATCAATATTAATCCGGATTTTTACGATGCCACAGGAATCGATTTATCCAGAACATGGTTATATGCCTTGAAACCTGTTAATGTGTCGCAAGAAATTCCCCACTGGTTCGTGGCAGAAAAATCTCGGGATTGGTTGAAAGAGAAATTCCAGCAAATTACCAGTTTCCTAATGAGCCGGGATGTACAGCATCAGCTGGGGATTACGATGGCCGATGGAGGAGAATTACCTGTGGGCATCCTTGCTAATTTTGATGCTCGCACCTGGGAAGAATTCAACAACAATATTCTTTCATAACCGGGTTAAACACCATTTAACCGTAATATCGTTCAGTCAAAAAAAGAGGATACGAACTTATGGACCGAAGAGATTTCCTTAAGACAGTAGGTGTAGCCAGTACTACACTATTAACCAAAAACACTCCGCTCCACGCGGAAGATAAGAAGGATCCAAAAGAATTTGTGGGAATTTTAGTAGATACCACCCGGTGTATTGGTTGCCAGACATGCGAAGAAGTGTGTGCCGAAGTTAATGGTCTTCCCGAACCGGATTTTGATGTGGATATTTTCAAAGTCCACCGGAAACCCAGTCCTACTCAATTTACGGTGGTCAACGGATTCGAAACCGAGAAAGGAGACATCACCGTTAAACGCCAATGTATGCATTGCAACCAACCCGCCTGTGTGTCCGCCTGTCCCACCAATGCCATGGAGAAGACGCCGGAAGGGCCTGTAATCTGGCATGAAGACCGATGCATGGGGTGCCGGGCATGTATGGTTTCCTGTCCGTTTGGAATTCCCCAGTTTGAGGATGATAAGCCCAATCCGGATATTAAAAAATGTATTATGTGTTGGAGCCGACTACAGGAAGGTGAACAACCTGCGTGCGTAGAAAATTGTCCTGCAGAAGCTCTCACATATGGTAAACGGAGAGATTTACTGGAAATTGCCCGTCAGCGTATTTATGAAAATCCGGATGATTATTACCATCATATTTACGGAGAACATGAGGTAGGCGGCACGGGATATCTTTATCTCTCGGCAGTACCTTTCGAAGAAATCGGCTTCCGCACCGATTTGGGCAACGAAGCACTTCCTAAAAAAACCACCGGTTTTTTGTACAGTGTTCCTTTTGTATTAACAATGTGGCCAGCTTTTTTGCTTGGTCTTAGTAAAGCCACGGAAGATAAAGACGAAACGAAAAACGAAGAGGCATAATATGGAACGTACAGCCATACATCCCAACATCTGGAGTGAATTCAAACGATTTATCCGTTTCTTCCTCAGTGAATTAAAACCAAAAGGGAAGTTGCTCACACCTTTTAATGTATTTGCCACCATCACCCTACTAACAGCAGCTGTTATTCTCACTATTCGCTTCTGGAAAGGTCTGGGTGCCGTTACGAATTTTTCGCCCGATTATCCCTGGGGTATCTGGGTAGCATTCAACGTAATTACAGGGGTAGCCTTTGCTGGTGGAGCCTACGTATTAACATTTATGGTTTATATTCTCCATTTAAAGAAATATAAACCGATTGTGCGAGTTACCGTACTTAACGGATTTCTGGCGTACGTATTTTACGCCGGGGCATTGGTTCTGGATTTAGGAAAACCCTGGCACATTATTAATCCCATTATCGGTAATGCATTTGGTCTCAGCTCCGTTCTCTTTTTAGTTGCTTGGCACTTTTTACTATATATGGCTACAGAATTTATCGAGTTTTCTCCTGCGGTAGCGGAATGGATTGGATGGAAACGGGTGCATAAAGTGATGGAGTCCATGACTCTGGGTGCTGTGATTTTTGGAATCACCCTTTCCACCCTGCACCAATCGGGTTTAGGAGCATTATTTCTGATGGCAAAACCCAAAATCCATCCGCTCTGGTATTCGGAATTCATCCCCATCCTCTTCTTTGTTTCCAGCATTTTCGCTGGCCTTTCCATGATCATTCTGGAACGTACCATCAGCAACCGGGTTTTTCGGAATCGAACCAGTGCAGAAATATTCCTCACAAATGATGCTATTCACTTTGGACTTTCAAAAGTTTGTGCAGTTACCATGTTTGTCTATCTTTTTATGAAGATTCTGGTTCTGGTACACGGCCAGCATCTCTCTTTACTTACCACTTCGTGGGGAATGTGGTATTTAACCGAAGTTGTAGGATTTGTCCTGATTCCCGCTATACTTTTTACTCAAAGTGTACGGACACAAAATATCAACCTGGTACGTATTGGCGCTATTCTTACCATCATTGGCATTATTTTAAACCGACTGAATACTTCTCTTATTGCTTTTAATTGGACCAGTACCCACCGCTATTTCCCGTCCTGGATGGAAATTGAAGTAGCCATTGCAATTCTGGTACTTCAGATAGTGGTTTTTCGCTGGATAGTCAACCGCATGCCCGTGCTGAGCGAACCTCCAAGCTGGGCACAAGAAGAAGAATCCAGTA
>JALXCH010000445.1 GCA_026991005.1 Calditrichia bacterium
GGGGAATTTTGTATTGCGGATTGATGGTGACCAATAAAGGTCCCCGCGTGGTGGAATTTAACTGCCGGTTTGGGGATCCGGAAACTCAGGTAGTGTTGCCTTTGCTGGAAAATGATTTGCTGGAATTGTTAATGGCCAGCGCACAGGGGCGAATCGGTGAGGTTAAGCTCCAAGTACGGCCTGAATATGCCGTGTGTGTGATTGCGGCTTCCGGTGGATATCCCGGGAGTTACGAAAAAGGAAAGCCCATCCAGGGACTGGAAGCGGTGGATCCGGATGTGCTGGTATTTCATGCCGGAACCCGCCGGGAAGGAGGGCAAATTGTCACCAGCGGTGGGCGGGTACTGGGGGTAACTGCCCGTCACCAGCAGCTTAAAGCAGCCGCAGATAAAGCCTACCGCAATCTGCGTAAAATTCAATTTCCCGGCATGCACTACCGAACCGATATCGCCGAACGGGGCTGGAAACTGATTACCTGAAAAACCACCTTACCCGAAAGGAGGATCTTACCTAAAATAACGCCTTAAATCTTTTTTTCCAGTGTCGATAATGTGATTTTCGTTTTATCTTCCCGGAGTTTTCGAAGACATATTTCATGCACAATCGGACAACAGGATACCAAAAGAAAGGAGCGTCTATGAAAATTCTCATTACAGGTGGAGCAGGATTCATCGGTTCTAACATTGCCGATAGCTATCTGGAATTGGGTCATGAGGTGGTTATTGTAGATAATCTGGTTACCGGGCGACGGGAGAATGTGCCGGAAAAGGCCACTTTTTACGAGATGGACATCTGTGATGAAGGTATCAAAGAAGTTTTCGATAAGGAACGCCCGGATATTGTGAATCACCATGCTGCCCAGATGGATGTGCGTAAATCCGTGGAAGATCCCATTTACGATGCCACGGTGAATGTACTGGGCGGATTGAATATTCTCCAGAATTGTGTTCGCACCGGAGTAAAAAAATTTATTTTTGCTTCTACTGGGGGAGCGATATATGGGGAGCAGGATTATTTCCCGGCGGACGAAAATCATCCCTTACGTCCTCTCTCTCCCTATGGAATTACCAAACTCACCACTGAAAAATACCTGTATTTTTACAACCAGACTCATGGATTGACTTACACCGTTCTGCGCTATGCGAACGTGTACGGTCCCCGGCAGAATCCCCATGGCGAGGCGGGAGTGGTGGCAATTTTTACCCAGAAGATTTTAAATGGAGAGCAGCCGATTATCAATGGAGACGGACTGCAGACCCGGGATTATGTGTTTGTAGGCGATGTGGTGAAAGCCAATGAATTGGTGTTGGAGAAAGGGGACAATCGCATTTACAACATCGGCACCGGAGTGGAAACCAATGTAAATGAATTGTTTACCAAAATTGTGAAGTACACCGGTAAAACGGTGCCGGAAAAGCACGGTCCCGCCAAGCCGGGTGAACAGAAACGGAGTGTGATTTCCAGCGAATTGATTTTCCGCGAATTGGGCTGGAAGCCCACGATGCCTCTGGATGAAGGGATTCGGTTAACGGTGGAATATTTTAAACAACATTCATAGAGGCACTTTATCTCCGGGTGTTCCATGTGTCATGGAACAAAATAACTCCCCGGTACATCCGGAACGTTCCTTTTTTGATTGCGAATGCAAACAGCACCGCAGGCATCTTCCCGGAAGAGTCTGCGGTGTGCTAATGATGAAATTCCTTCCATAAAAAATTGACCGACCAAAAAAAATTTATTTGCATTATTCTTCAAAATTCCCTAACTTTATGAAAATTAATTAGCTAACTAAAATTGGGGCATCCATGAAGCCAACACCGTATCGTCAGTACCATCAAAAACTGCCTCGTCTGGCGTGGGACGATGTACGATTCACCCGCCATTTCTGGTGGTTATTTAAGAAAAAAGGCAAAAAGAAGGTGCAAATTCGTCCCGGTGCCATGCCCCCGGAAGAAGTTAAAAAGCGCATCTCTGAAATCGGGGTAGGCAAACAGGTGGAAATTATTCGGGTGGGATTTGACGGCGAAATTGATGACATGCCGCTCATTGTGGAAATATTGTACATTGGTAATGAGGGATTCACCGGAAAAATTGTGAATCTGGAGCGCGAACTTATCGAAAGTGCGACGGAAAAGCTGGTCTATGCTAAAAAAGGCGGTGGCATTATCGACTTTCGCTATGATGACGGAGATATCAAGGAAATTAATGTTTCTCAGGATCAGGAGTTGCTGGAGCAGGAACGGAATGTGGATTCGCTGCGAGAAATTGTTACGGCACTGGATGTGGGAGATACGGTGCTGGTGGCTTACTACGATGCGAAAAATCAGGGTACAGTGAATGCTGAAGGAAAACTCCTGGAAAAAGATAGCGACGGAAACCAGTTCAAGATGTTGATTGAGAAGGTTAACAAAATTGAACTGGAAAAGAAGTTAGAAAAGACATTCGATATCGAGAAAGATATCGTGATTGATATTGAAATGGTCTAAATCAGTGAAAAAAAGAGTAAAAACGATTTCCCCGTAACCTATTGAACGGGGAAAAGGGAATAGTATTTTACAAATGGATTTTCGTATTGAACATCAGGATACCCGCAGCCGTGCTCGTGCGGGTATTTTTATTACCGACCACGGAGCAGTGGAAACCCCCATCTTTATGCCGGTGGGTACCATCGGTACCGTAAAAACGCTGAGCCCCCATGAACTGCGGGAAAACGGTGCCCAGATTATTCTGGGAAATACCTACCATCTTTATTTGAAACCGGGATTGGACATTTTGCAGGCTGCGGGTGGATTGCACCGTTTCAATAGCTGGGATGGTCCTATCCTCACCGATAGCGGGGGATTTCAGGTATATAGCCTCACCGAATTGCGAACCCTCTCCGAGGAAGGGGTGTGGTTTAAATCTCATTGGGATGGCTCCTCCCATTTTTTCACTCCCGAAAAGGTAGTGGATATTCAACGCGCCATTGGTTCGGACATCATGATGGTGCTGGATCAGTGTGTTGCCAATCCCAGCGATAAAAAGACCGCCCGGGAAGCCCATCTGCTTACCCTACGCTGGGCAGAACGCTCCCGTCAGCATTTTCTGAATACTCAGCCTTTGTACGGCTATCGTCAGTTTCAGTTTGGAATTGTGCAGGGAGGAATTTATCCCCAACTTCGCCGGGAAAGTGCCCGGGAACTGATGCAGCTTGATTTTGAAGGGTATGCCATCGGTGGGCTGGCGGTGGGCGAGAGTCTGGAGGAGCGCAATCGCATTACGGAAGTGTGTACGGAAGTACTGCCGGTGGAAAAACCGCGCTATTTGATGGGGGTAGGTACCCCTACCGATATTCTGGATGGGATTGAACGCGGGGTGGATATGTTCGATTGTGTGATTCCCACCCGCAATGCCCGGAATGGCACGGTGTTTACGACCACTGGAAAGCTGGTTATTCGCAACGCCCGGTATAAGGATGATTTTCAACCACTGGATAGTCGGTGCCAGTGTTACACCTGTCAGCATTTCTCCCGGGCTTATATTCGGCATTTGTTTAATGTCAACGAAGTGCTTGGTTTGCGGCTGGCAACGATTCACAATGTTCATTTTTATTTGAAATTGATGCGCGATGCCCGGAAAGCGATTCTGGAAAATCGTTTCCGGGAATGGAGTGCGGAATTTCGGGCACGTTTTTCCGGGAAATGAACAAAATTTTTGCAACCACGGAACCGCAAAAATTTTTACCCATAAATTATTTAACCACGAATTAAAAAATTGATCTTTGCCCACGAATCACACGAATGAACACGAATGAAAAAAACAATATAATTAGGTTTGGTTTGAAAAGAACCTGTTAGATTATTTGAAAATTAGGATTTGAAGTTTGGGATTTGTAAATTGGAATTTGTAATTTCATTCTTCGCTTCTCCCGAGGCGTTATGCTGCGAAGCAGCAATCATTAACCACGAATCACACGAATGGACACGAATTAAAAATAAAAATGTAATTCAATCAGAAAAAACATGCTAAACTATTTGAAATTAATGCTTGTTATTCTGGAATTTGTTATTTGTGATTTTTATTTGGGGATTTGAGATTTGAATTTTTGACTTAAAACATTTGAATTGGGCGGGATCGTGCAATTATCACAATTTGTTGATGCGAAAAAAGCAATTTTTTAAAGTTCTAAAAAGCCAATCAAGATGCAAAAGAGTAAAAGCAATAAATTTGCCTCAAGAGTGCGAAGCACTCATACATGAAGAGCGCAGGGCGAAGCCCTGGGAATGGAGCACACCCCAAAAATGAAGCCCTGAAAGGGCGAAGCAATACTGAAATTATTAGAACCAGTAGAGTAGAAAAGGGAATGTAAAGGGAATTCCTTTACATTCGCCTTTCCCCTCGTCAAACCGGACGTGCGGATTTCCCGCATCCGGCTTTCCTGCAGAA
>JALXCH010000446.1 GCA_026991005.1 Calditrichia bacterium
CGGAATCACCGGAATGGCGCGCTGATAGCGTTCTTCATACTCTCGCACCACAGTTAGAACTTCCGGCACAATATTCTCCAGCCGAAATGCCGGATCGTCAATCTGCTCGGGTTTGAATCCCAGATGCCCACCGGCCAGAGGGCCTTCCACAACCACCGCATCCGGAATGCGGGGAAAATGCTTCTCCCAATAACTGAAGATAAGCCGGGTGGCTCGCGCCGAAGAAACAATCGGTACAAAATGGGTGGGACTGTCCTTCAGTGCCCGGGCATCGATGCTTTTGGGAAAACGCAGGGGCAAACCGGCACCTAAAAACACCACATCCACCTGCTCTTGAAGCGCACATTCCAGCAGCTCGTCGTAATCGGTCATGGCCACCATGATATTCAGGCCAATGGGGCCGGTGGTCAGGCGACGTGCCCGGCGAATTTCTTCCCGCAGGTAGTAAATATTGGCTTCCCGATAGCTCATGGTTTTACTGGGGAATAAAGCACCCAGCGCCACCGAAGAAATGACCCCCAATCCCCCCTGGTTGGTCACTGCCGAAGCCAGCCCCGATAAGGAAATGCCGACCCCCATTCCTCCCTGAATGATGGGTTTCTCAATTTCAATTTTCCCGATGCGCAAGGCAGGTAAATTTGACAAATACATATTCTTCTCCATTCCATTGTTCTTTGGTATTTTAACACATTTCGCATCCCAGAAATGTAAAACAACTGTAAAACTTCCCGGATTATTGAACAAAATGAGGGGTTCTGCACTCACCATGGCTCCCCGTAACCGAAGGAAGTCACGCTATTCGTGAATTATCCGTCAGGCATTTTGCTGGAGGTGGGAGGCTGTTGATCGAAGATCAAATGTACCGAAAGGTACATCCATTTGTACCGAATCGTTCAATTTCTTTCTCTAAAGATTCATTCAACCGAAGATGCAACTCGCCCATCCTTTTCCCGAGGAATACCAAAGAAAACACTGCTTCCAAAACACAATTCCCAACAAATTACACTCTGATTTTAATTCAACATTAAAATTACACGATTGTTTGAAAATATTACAAAACAAAACTCCCCGCCATTTAATGGGTTTATTTCGGATGCTTCACTCAACCAACCTGCGGGCAAGAGCATCAATTGGGGAAGTACTCCTCCTGAACATTGGCATTTCATTTGTTTAATCCATGTCTGAAGTATGAATCGTGTTCTATTCACATAGACGCTTGAGGGGAAACTTAATTTTTTACGAAATCGGTTAAAAACCAAAATGTTCTGTTAAAGGTCGCTGCAAGGAATACGAAAATACTTTATGAAGGATAGAGAAGAACTCTCAGGGACAGAGAGTGGAGTAGCAATATGGAACCTATCCTGCGGAAATAGAAGGAAATTACTTTTCACTCCGGCTTTTGTCCCACTTTTTGCCAGACGTGATGTTACCAGCAAAAATAAGGGACGAACAACACAATTTAACCACACAAGGAGGGTGTTATGATGCACAAAAACCAATCCATTTTTCGCACTGGCTACCGGATATTCTGGGGAATCTTATTTTTACTGCCGGTAGTGCTCTGGGCACAACTGAGCGCACCGGAGGTGGAAGCGGTTTACGGCGGACGCATCAAATCCATTGCGGTGGATGCGGTGGATGCGGTGACGTCGATTATGTTTATTACCACCGAAAGCGCCAATTCGGCTTTTTACACCACGGTAAGCTACAGCAGCGGGAGTCCGGTGATTGCTCCCTTTCAGGTAGTCCCCGACCTGGATGCCGATGACGGATTTGGCAGTTCCCTTACTAAAATTGCTGCGGATGGACCATCCGAAACCTATTTTGTTCTTCACAACGAGGAGTTGCTAACCGGCAACACTGCTCCGGGTACACGTTCCGTACTGGTAAGTTCGGGGGTGCGGGATGTTCTGGTTTATCAAAGTCACCTATTCTATGTACAGCAATCCGGAAGCGGAGGACTGGAACTGCATTTTGGAACGATTTCCGCTTCTACCGGTGCGTTTAGTGAGGATGCCGCCAGTCCCCTTTCTGTGGGAAGTACCAGCCTGCCTCCAAACGCATCCGTTCAAATGGAAATCAGTCCGGTTACGGGCTATCTGTACCTATTCATCGGTGGTACGCCGCCCACCATTTACATGTCCTCGGATAGTTACACAGCCTTTACCTCCACTACCACCTTTTCTACCCTGAGCGTTACCGACCTGGGCACCACGATTGAATATCGGGCTTTTGGAATTGGCCCGGACGGACGCCTGTTCGTGGGTGCCGTCATCAATCAGGAACCGAATCACGGGAAATTTATTGGCTACACCGATGATAACGGAGCAAGCTGGGATACGTTGTACACCGGCGTGGGAGGGACTGCCGGTCCCAATATCGCCTGCTCTCCCATGGTAGATACCACTTATTTTGTTTATTTCGGTTCTGCCGTCAGTAATCACAAAGGAGAAATGTCCAGTTGGAGCGGTTTTGGTATGGGCGGTCAGGAAACCCATCCCAACGATGGCATGGTGGTAGCCGACCCCATCGATTCCCTTACGGTGTATCTAACCACCGATCAGGGAATTGGTGCCTCCACCGACGGCGGTTTCACCATTTTTGAAATTGATGATGGGGTGGAAGCCGTCCAGGTAAAGGATTTTGAGATGGAAGGCGGTAAGGATTACGCCTGGCTGGCTTCCAAATCCGGCGTTCGTCGGGTTACGGGATATTCCACTTCCAGCAAAACCTGGGAGCTTTTTTATCCCAATGGAGACGGATCTCCCTACTATTCCATCGCCATGGATACCCTCCACCCGGACACCGCCTATGCCGGAAACGTACGGGTGTATAAAACCACCGATGCAGGAGCCACCTGGTCGCAGATTTTTACCACGGAAGACCCGTCTTATTCCTTCGACTTCTGGAGTTACATCAGTGCCATCGAAGTGGTGCAACCGTATCCAGATCATGTGTTTGTCGGGGTGCAGTCCCCTTCTTCGGGCGTAACCGGAGGTATTTTTTACACAACCGACGGAGGAAGCACCTGGACGCAGGTGAGTACTGGCGTGTACAATCCCGAAGTAAACGACCTGCTGGTGGTGCCAGTTGCTGGCGATACATTTGATGTGTACGTGGCCTGTGCCTACGTGAGCGATGGAACCACGTCCAGTTATGGGGTGAAAACCGTACGCTATCTCGCTTCTTCCGGAACGGCCACCTATCAGAACGACATGATGGGTGAAAGCGGTATCATTACCAATTTCGGCGGAGAAGATCTGGCGAAAAACTCCGCTGGCGATGTGTTTGTGTGCGGGGACAACAGTCTGGATGAACCCCGGGTGTACGTGCTCCGGAAGGACAGTACCTACTGGAAAGCGCTTCCCACCGCCGGACTGCCCGGCACCGGTTGGTGCAGTGCCATTACCATCGGCCTGGATTCGCTGGGAAACGAAGTCCCTTACATTGCTATTGATTCGGACATCTACTATCTGGATGCTTCCGGTACTCCCTGGCACCTGGTTTATTCTTATCCCGTGGGTATGGAAATTAACTTCCTGTACTGGGACGATTTGCTGGTGGGAACGGGAACCGGTTTGTACGCCCAGTACATTAACATTACCGGAATTGAGGACAATGACAACGATGCCTCCGTACCGACTCGCTTCCGTTTGTCGCAAAACTATCCCAATCCCTTTAATCCTTCTACCACCATCGAATATGCTTTACCGGTGCGGAGCCGGGTTAAGCTGGAGATTTACAATCTTCTGGGGCAGCGTGTAGCCGTGTTGGTGAATCAGATTCAACTGGCTCGGGTGTACCGTGTCCGCTGGAATGCCACCGTGCCCGGCGGGGTGTATTTCTATCGCCTGCAGGCAACCCCGGTGCAGGGCGGAAGCCCCTTCCAGCAAATTCGCAAAATGATTTTGCTGAAATAATCTAATTCTGCTTGTTTGAGACTAGGAGGGAACCAATCCCCGGCAGATTTCCCTGTCGGGGATTTTTTTATTGGGTATAGAAGAAGCATTCCATCCGTAACGTTGTTAGGGATTCTTTGCTCCGCTGACACTACGCTCAGAATGAGCAAAATGTCGAACGCCTTTTCTGAACCGTTGTATGTGAAAACAGATACTAAGCCTTTGGATGCTTTGCAATTCGACCTACCTAATTGAACAACAGAAGCAAAAAATTTTTCTTCCTCTCTTCGTGACCTTAAAAATTGTGTTACGGCAGGGTATCCATTCCCCCAAAAAATTTCATCCTCACTTGCAAGTAAACACTTACTTATTTATATTAAGCCAATTTTTTAGTGAACCCGAAAGCGAAAGGAGCACTATGAAGCGAATCATCCTCTTAACCCTGTTGCTTTTATGGAGCTGGGGATTTTCCCAATCCCCCCTCTCCCGCAGAACCATCTCCGGAATCCAATTTCAAAC